>JAJXWS010000090.1 GCA_021781495.1 Acidobacteriota bacterium
TGATAGCTCTTGAGCAGGGGCTTGTCGCTCCACTTGGGCGTGAACGAAGGGTTGGGGCTGATACGGTTCAGCCGCTCAAAGACCACCCACGCGCCCTTGGCCGCGTAGACAACGGCTTTCTCGGCATACTTGATCGTCTTGGACATAGGAACTGCGATCTCCTTTATTGATAGTCGCCGGCGGCGGTAGCACGCCCGGCGCGGCTCCGGCTCGCTCTCCACGCATAGCCGGGACCTGAAAATGCAATTCAAGAGTAGCCGCCCGGTGCGGTCAATCCAACCGGGGTGCAGCGAATGGCGGAATTTGCGGCTGAATGGTTGCAGAAGGGCAGTGAATGGGCCGGATGGGCTGGGCGAAAAATGGCGAGGATTTTGGGGTCAAGACGCTGGAACGCAAGGGGTTAAGGAGGATTTTCAGCCCTAGGGGGTGGCGCCGCCTTCGGTTTTGGCGACCTGGTTGATGACCCGCTGGACGAGGACGATGCGGACGTGGATGCGGCGGGCGACGTCGGGCAGGAACTCGGTGATGAGGTTGTCCACGGGCGCGGTGGCCAGGCCGATGGCGTAACGACTGGCGGTAGCCGGGGCGTTGGTCTGCTGGCCGGGGACGTAGAGGTTGCTGATTTCGCCGTCGATGGCGGAGCCGAGGAGGGTGGAGTAGTTGAGCATGCCTTTGCCGTTGTCGCCCTGGGTCCAGGCGATCTGGAGGAGGGTGTGGGCGAAGCGGCGGGGGATGCTGGCGCGGGGCATGCGGTGGTAGTGGGGGTCCTGGCGGACGAGGGAGGGGATGAGGAAGGTGCCGAAGAACTCGCCGGTCAGGTCCTCTGTATAGCTGACGCCGACGTTGCGAGCGAAGCCGGGCATGCCGGGGCCGTAGGGGGAGTGGGCGTCGGAGGCGATGGCGATGCCGGACTGGCCGAGGATGGTGATGGCGTTGAAGGGGTCGAGGAGGTTGCGCACGGCGAGGCGAGCCTTCTCAGCGGGGGTGAGCGGCTTGACCTCGGGTCCGTTGAGGAAGCGGGCGAACCAGTTGGTGGGCGGAGGCGGGGTGCAGGGGGGCTGCTGCGCGGGCGGGGTGGCCGGCGTGGCGGGGCCGGGAGCGGTTGCGGGCTTTGCCGTGGATGCCGCGGATTTGCAGGGCGGCGGCGCTGGGGTGGCGGGGGCTTGCGGCTGGGGCGCGTCCGGCACGGGCTGCGCTGCGGGGATGGGCTGCGCGGTTGAGCTGGGCTGGGATGCGGGAATTGGTTGCTGCGGGGCGGCGGGTGGGTTCTGGGCGCGGAGAGCGGAGGCCGGGAGCAGCAGAAGCGCCGGCAGCAGGAAGGCTGCGGCGAGCGAGTGTGCCCGTCCGGTGAGGACGGGACGGTTTGCGCCGCCGCGGTTGCTTTTGTCGTTCACGGGCTTATGCAAAAGCCGGACCCTCGCTTGCACGGTGTTGGTTCAGGCGGCCCGCGGGGAGCAAACCGGCCGCGCCGCGGGGTGGGGCCGTTCCCAGCGCAGGCTGCGTGGGAGAGAACGAGTGTTTCTTGTGATGGTTCTGACGCCAACTCTACGCCAAAGGTTACCCCGGGGGCGGTAAAGCTTTTGGTTTGTGCTGCGGGAGGGGATGCCGGGAGCGGGACGGGGCGGTGTTGACCATCGCGGCACACCGCGTGGCGAGCGGGGCCGCGCGGCATTGACGTGCCGGGAGGGAGGCCAGCAGACTGGAATCGAGGTGACGAGCCGTGGGCACATATCCTCCTCCGGGACCGGGCGCAGGCGGCGTTGGCAAGCGGATTGAAGAGGCTGTGGAACTGATTGAGCTGGAACTGCGCCACGCGATTGCCTATGTGAATGACGCGGTGGTTCCGCAGGTGCGCAAGGAGTCGATTGCGGCGATGCGGAGACTGTCAGAGACGATGCGCGATCTGGCGGACCGCATGGACCAGCAGAAAGGACCCCGGGGCTGATGACGGCAGCGATGCCGAAGCGATGGAGCGTGCGGCAGGCGGCCGCGTTGGCTGGGCTGGCGACGGCGGTGCTGGTCGCGTCCGGGTGCGGACACCATCAGCAGGTGTCGCGGCTGCCGGCTCCGCAGGCGGCTCCGCCGGCGGTGCAGCCGGTAGCGCCGGTGCAGCCGGACGGCGCTGGCGGGACGGGCGAGCCGTCGATTGCGACGGGACGGATTCCGGTGACGCGGGTTCCGCAGGGCGGGGTGAATGCAGACGACCTGGAGTACGTGGAGACGCACCGGCCCATCTTCAGCGAAGAGGGCGAGGCGACGTGGTACACGGCTCCGTATCGAGGCCGGAGGGCGGCGAATGGCGAGGTGTTCAGCGACCATGCGCTGACGGCCGCGCACCGGACGCTGCCGATGGGGTCGCTGATCCGGGTGACCAACCTGACGACGGGGCAGTCGGCGGCGATGCGCATCAGCGACCGCGGGCCGTTTGCTCCGGACAAGATTCTGGACCTGACGATTGCGTCGGCCAAGGCGACGGGCATCTATCGCGTGGGGACGGCGCGGGTGCGCATTGATGTGTACCAGACGCCGAAGCCGATGGATCGCGGCGGGCGATGGTGCGTGCAGATTGGGGCCTTCCGCAGCGAGCGCAAGGCGGAGAAGCTGAAGAAGCAGCTGCTGCACAAGTATCCGGACTCGCGGGTGATTGAGTTCTCCGGCGAGCGGAGCTACTGGGTCCGCATCCGGCCGGAGGGCGACAACCGCCAGGAGGCGGAGTTTCTGGCCCGCCATATTCATCCTTCGCAGGGAGACGCGTACCTGACGCGGCTGGACTGAGGACTAGTTCGGCGGCGGATAGAAGGGCAGCTTTTCATTCTTGTCATTGGCGCGGCGGACGGTGATGTCGTCGAGCAGGAGCGCAGGCGCGAGGACGGTCTGGGGGACTTCGCCGAAGTAGTTGGCGACCCAGAGGTCCTTACCGGCGGCGTCGATGCTGGAGCGGAGGGCGCGCTGGTCGAGGTCGTCGAGGGCGGCTCCGCGGACCAGCTGGCGGTTGCCATCGGGCGTGATGCGATAGAGCAGGCGCGGTGAGAGGCTGGGGCCCATGGTGGCGACGTAGTAGACGCTCTTCAGGTCACGGTCTTTGGCGAGGGCAAGCAGTTTGTGATTCAGCTCGTCATCCGAGAGGCCGTTGCTGGCCATTACTTTGAAGACGCTGATGGCGGGGCGGGCGGGGCCGGTGATGCCGGCGCGGCCGTGGCCGTTGGACTGCGGGAAGTCGCGCACAGGCTCGCGGCCGATGAGGTAGTTTTCCAGGCGGCCGTCGGCGACGAGCTGGACTGTCTGGGCGGGGACGCCTTCGTCGTCGACGCGGTAGGCGCCGAGCAGGCCCTCGCCGTCGAAGGTCTTCTGGTTGGGATCATCGACGACGGAGAGGAAATCCGGCAGCACGCGGGCGTGATAGCTGGAGGCGAAGGGGCCGTTGGTGCGGGCCTCAGTGCCGAGCGGGGGCCGGGTGGCGGTGAGGCCGGTGGCGAGCAGGGAGTAGAGGGTGTCGGCGCTGGCATCTGAGCTGAGCAGGACGGGGCCGTGGTACTCCTCCTCGACGAGGGGCGCATTGCGCAGGTCGGCGAGCGAGGCGATGAGCGCGACGGCGTGCTTCTGGAAGGCTTCCGGCGAGTCGAGGCTTTGCAGGGTGGGGCCGGTGGTGTCATAGGAGCGGTCGAGCTTCATGCCGTCCGGGGCCTGGGTGCCGACGGCGAAGATCTCCTGGTACTCGGCCATGGGCTTGCGGAGGATAGCGCCCTCGCTGTTGACGAGCCAGGTGTTGGTGACGCGGGCGTGGAAGGCGGCGGTGCTGTACTGGATGTCGCGCTCGGTGGAACTGACGGCGGAGTCGGAGCGGTAGATGCCGCTGTCGTGGGCGACGCGGCTGGCCCAGCCGGGCTTATCGACATGGAGGGTGAGCGGGGTTTCAAGGGCGACCTCGGGCTTTTCGCGGCTGAAGTCGTCGGCCTGCGGCGGTGTTTGCACCTGCTTGAGGGCGGCCTGCTTGCGCGCGTAGGCGGCGAGCGCTCCCTTGTAGGCCTGGTCGGTGGCCTGCCACAGAGCAGAGCGCAGGGCGATGGGGTCGTCGTCGAGTGCGGCAAGCTCGATGGAGCTGTCGCCGCGCTGGCCGGAGCTGTCGGTCTTGTAATCGCCGACGCGGACGGAGACGCGGACGATGCGGACATGGGTACTGCTGGAGCCCGTGGCGGCGCCGAAGGTGGCGCGGGTGACGAAGTCCTGCACGTCTTCAATGCGGTACTCGACGAAGAAGGGCTTTGGGAAGCCGGGGAGCTGGAGCTTGTCCATGCTGCGGTCCAGCTCTGTGAGCATGGCCTTGAGGATGGGGTCCTTTTCCGCGTCGGCGCGGGTGGGCTGGGCGGCCAGGTGTGGAGCGCAGAGGCTGGCGGCGAGGAGGACTGCGGCGGCGGCGTGGGTGGCGCGACGGAGGGGGTTCATTGGATCTCCTTGCGGGCGGATGCGCCGGGGATGGGGAGGATGGGCGGGCGCGCGGTGCCCTGAGGCTGGCGCTGGGTTTCAATCTCGCTGAGCAGCATGGCGGGGGCGACGGCGCTGACGGGTACGCTGCCGGACTCGGCTCCGCAGATGCCGTTGAAGACCTCGCTGCGGTCGCCCGTTGCGAGAATGCGCTTCATGGCGGCGAGGGGCGTTCCGACGATGCTGACGCCGCGGACGAGCTCGTCGGGACGGCCATCGACATAGACGCGCCAGACGACGAGGGGAATGACCTGGAAGGCCTGCGGAGAGGTGCGGGTGGTGACGGCGAATCCGGAGGAGATGTCCTGGAAGTAGAGGCCGTAGGGCTTGCCCTGCCTGCGGGCCTCGTCGATGAGCTGCTTGCGGAGGTCGGCTTCCGGCTCGGCGTGGGTGGAGGTGACGATGAGGTTGCCTTGGCGGCCGGTGGGCATGTGGCCGGTTTCTGCGCGGCCGTGGCCGTTGGAGGCGCTGAAGTTGGCGATGGGCAGGCGCGACATGAGGAAGTTGCGCAGGACGCCGTTCTGGATGAGCTCGACGCGGCGGGCCTTCTGGCCTTCGTCGTCGAAGGTGTAGTTGCCGCTGAGCCAGGTGTGGTGGAAGGTGGTGAGGGTGGGGTCGTCGGCGACGGAGAGGAAGCTGGGGAGGACGTCCTTGCCGATCTCCTTGGTGAAGGTCTGCCCTTCTTCATCGCCGCGCTGGCGCTGGCCCTCAAGGCGGTGGCCGAGAACCTCATGGAAGAAGACGGCGGCGGCGCGGCCGGAGAGGATGGCGGGTCCGTCGAAGGGCTCGGTGACGGGGGCCTTGCGGAGGGCTTCGAGGCTCTGGCCGAGGGCGCGGGCGGCGGCCTCAAGCTGCGCCTGGGTGGGCAGTCCGTCGGCGGTTTCGGCTTCAAAGGTCTGGTCGCGGAAGAGGTCCATGCCGTCGTCGGCGCGGGTGACGGCGACGATGATGATGCGCGCCTGCAGGTGGGGCGTGATGACGCGCGAGCCCTCAGAGGAGGCGAGGTAGTCGGTCTCATTCTGCACGGTGAGGCCGACGATGTTCTGGTAGACATCGGGGTAATCGCGGAAGACGCGGGAGAGGGCGCTGATGCGCTGCTCCCATGCGGCGCGGTCGATGCGGATGGGCGGCGCGGGGGCGACGATGGCGGTCTGGGGGGCCTCAGTGCTGAAGTCGGGCGAGGTGTCTTCCTCCTTGGCGCGGACCTGGGCCTCAGTTTTGACGCGGAGGTAGTTGTCGAGTGCGGTGCCGTAGCCGGCGTTGGTGGCCTGCCAGAGAGAGCGGGCGATGGCGTCGCGGTCGTCGCCGAGCGGGAGCTGGAGGCTGCGCACGGCGGTGCCGCGATGCGTGCCGTGGGTGTTGTCGAGCGTGGGGCTGCCGATGCGCACCTGCACGTCTGCGATGCGGACGTGATTGGCCGAGCTGTCGACCAGGGCGCCGTACTGGGCGCGGATGGAGACGGCGGAGGCGTCACTGACAACGTAACTGAGGAAGTAGGGCGGAAGCTGTTTTTCGTCGCCCTGCCTGCCGAGCGAGGTGAAGGCGCGGTGCAGCTCGGTGGTCATGGTATCGAGCAGGGCAGGTGTATTCTGCTGGGCAACGGCACGGCCGGGCAGAGAAGCTGCCAGAGCGGCAAGGGCGACAGGAGCGAATCGCCGGGCGACGAGCCGCACGCGGGCGGCGGGAGTGATATCTCGCATAGGTTGGAACAGTTGCCACAAAGCGACTGTTGGCTCGATTGTCTCAAAGATTGCCGCCGATGGGAGAGAGCGCGTTGACAAAGATTGGGCGTTGGTTCGCCGTTTTGGGTCTTGCCGGGGTGCTGGCGGGCGGGATGGCGCGGGCGGGTGTGGCACAGAATCCGGCGCCGGACGGGCAGCAGGCGCAGGCCGCCGCGACACAAACGGGCGCGCAGGAGGCGTATCGCCTGCCGCCGGAGAAGCTGGCCAAGGCGATTGCGCTGGGACGGATCCGCAGCGTGCTGCACTTTGTGTACGCGCTGTGGGACCTGGGCGTTCTGTGGCTGGTGCTGGCGCGGGGCTGGGCGGCGAGGCTGGCCGCGTGGACGGAGCGAACGGTGCGGAGGCGTTGGCTGCAGGGGCTGGCGTTCTTTGCAGTGCTGCTGATTTTGCTGACGGTGGCGGATCTGCCGCTGGACGGCTTCAGCCACCAGGTGAGCCGGGCGTACGGCATCAGCGTGCAGGGCTGGGGCGGCTGGGCGCTGGACATGGCGAAGGCGCTGGGACTGACGGTGCTGATCGGGTCGCCGCTGATGCTGCTGTTCAACGGCATTGTGAGCCGCTGGCCGCGTCGGTACTGGCTGTGGGCGTGGATGGCGGCGGTGCCGCTGATGGTGGCGGGCACGTTTCTGTCGCCGCTGCTGGAGCCGGTGTTCAACAAGTTTGAGCCGCTGGCGGAGAGCAATCCTGCGCTGGTGGCGCAACTGGAAAAGGTGGTGGCGCGGACGGGGACGCAGATTCCGGCCGACCGAATGTACCTGATGAAGGCCAGCCTGAAGACCAACGGGCTGAACGCCTACGTGAGCGGAATCGGAGCCACGAAGCGGGTGGTGGTGTGGGACACGACAGCGGGGCGGATTCCGAACGACGAGGTGCTGTTTATCTTTGGGCACGAGTCGGGACATTACGTGCTGCACCACATTCCGGAGGGGCTGGCCGTGTCGGCGGTGAGCGCGTTCTTTGTGTTCTGGGGATGCGCGGGGTTTGCAGGCTGGCTGGTGCGGCGGTTCGGGCCGGGGTGGCGCGTTACGGCTGTGGGCACGCGGGCGGGGTTTGTGGTGCTGCTGCTGACGGTCTCACTGGCGGGCTTTGTGCTGGAGCCGGCGGTGAACACCTTCAGCCGCCACATTGAGCACGAGGCGGATATCTACGGGCAGGAGGCGATTCACGGGATCGTGGCCGACCCGCAGCAGACGGCGGTGGGCGCGTTCAACCGGCTGGGCGAGGCCTGGCTGGAGGACCCCAACCCGAATCCGCTGATCGAGTTCTGGACGTACAACCATCCCAGTGTGCAGCAGAGGGCGGAGTTTGCCGAGCACTATGACCCGTGGGCGAACGGAGGCCGCGGGAAGTATTTTGCGAAGTAGGGCGCGGGGCATGCGTGCGGGGCCGGCTTGTGGGAGGGGGCTTGCGGGGCGGAGCGTATGGGCGGGGCTTACAATCGGGGTATGCAATTTTTGTCGTTGTCCCGCCGCCGTACGGATGTGTATCCGCCGGAAGCCTTTATGGGCGAGCCCGCGGCTCGCGAAACCCAGCGCGTGAAGGAGCTGTATGCCGCAGGGGTTCTGCGGCAGATATGGAAGCGCGGCGACCTGCCGGGCGCGGCGATTGTGTGGGAGGCGGCGAGCGAGGCCGAAGCGCGCGCGGCGCTGGAGAGCCTGCCCTTTCAGCAGGCGGGGATGCTGGAGATTCTGGCATTTGTGCCGCTGGAGCCGTATCCGGGGTTCGGGCCGGGCAAGTAGACGGCCGGGCGCGCGGAGCGGGATTTTCGTCCTGTGACAACGGACGGCTTTTCCTCAGCCGACGGGCCAACGGCAGGTCGTACACTAGAGCTTCGCTATTTTTCTGGAGGAGAAGACCCGGTCATGGCCTATCCCACGAACTACCGCTATACCCGCGAACACGAATGGATTGTGCTTGATGGCGCGATTGGCACGATTGGCATTACGGACTACGCGCAGAATTCGCTTGGCGACATTGTCTATGTGGATGTGCCGAAGGTGGGCGACACGGTGACGGCGAATCAGACCTTCGGCTCGGTGGAGAGCGTGAAGGCGGTGAGCGACCTGTACTCGCCGGTGAGCGGCACGGTGACGGCGGTGAACGAGGAGCTGAAGACGGCTCCGGACAAGATTAACGAGGCTCCGCACGAGACGTGGATTATCAAGGTGGAGCTGGCGGACCCGGCGGAGTGGGACAAGCTGCTGGAGGCCGCCGCCTACGATGCTTTTGTTTCAGAAGAAACGGGAAGCTAAGACTGACATCCGTGGTGAGGACGAGGGGATGGCCTGCGGGCCGGTCCCCTGCGGCTGCATGGGCTGGAACGGAATGGCGCGCCTGACCACGGCTCCGGATGGATTCCCGACATAAAGGACGGACCGCACTATGCGTTACCTGCCTAAGTCGCCCGCCGAGCGCGAGCAGATGCTTGCCGCGATTGGCGCGGGCGCGATGGATGATCTTTTTTCCGTCATTCCGGCGGAATACCGACTGACACGTGATCTGGATATCCCCCGCCAGCAGGCGGAGAGCGAGATTATCCAGTACTTCAAGGCCGCGGGAGCGCAGAACGCTACGGATGTTGCCAACTTTCTGGGCGCGGGCGCTTACCGGCACTACCGGCCGGTGATTATCGACTCGCTGGTGCAGCGCGGCGAGTTTTTGACCAGCTATACGCCATATCAGGCTGAGATCACGCAGGGCACGCTGCAGGCGATCTTCGAGTTCCAGACGATGATTGCCGAGCTGACGGGCATGGACGTGGCCAACGCGAGCATGTACGACGGCTCGACGGGCGCGGCTGAGGCCGTGCTGATGGCGATGCGCGTGACGGGCCGGCACAGCGCGGTGGTGGCGCGGACGTTGCATCCGGAGTATCGCGAGGTGCTGGCGACGTATCTGCGCTATCGCGAGATGCCGGTGGCGGAGGTGGGCTACGACGCCCGGACGGGGCGGCTGGACCTGGCCGCGCTGGAAGCTGCCGTGACGGACGAGACGGCGGCGGTGCTGGTGCAGAGCCCGAACTTCTTCGGCGTGATCGAGGACATCCCGGCGATTGCGGAGATTGCCCACAAGAAGGGCGCGCTTCTGATTGTGTCCATTGCCGAAGCGGTGAGCCTGGGCGTGGTGCGGCCGCCGGTGGAAGCCGACATTGTGAGCATGGAGGCGCAGAGCTTTGGCGTGGCGTTGAGCTACGGCGGGCCGTTCTGCGGGGTGATCGCGGCCAAGGAACAGTATCTGCGGCAGATGCCGGGGCGGCTGGCCGGGCAGACGGTGGACAAGGACGGCAACCGCGGATTTGTGCTGACGCTCTCCACGCGCGAGCAGCACATCCGGCGCGAGAAGGCGACGTCGAACATCTGCACGAACCAGGCGCTGGTGGCGCTGATGGCGACGATCTTCCTGACGGTGTATGGGAAGGAAGGGATGCGCGAGCTGGCGGAACACAACCTGGCCAAGGCGGAGTACGCGGCGAAGACGCTGAGCGCGCAGCCGGGGACAACGCTGCGGTTTACGGGGGCTCCGCGGTTTCACGAGTTTGTGCTGGAGACGCAGGAGGCTCCGGCGGCGCTGAGCAAGCGGCTGCTGGAGGAGAAGATTGTAGGCGGCCTGGAGCTGAGCCGGTGGTATCCCGAGCTGGGCAACGCGACGCTGTGGTGCGCGACGGAGGTGACGACGCGCGCGCAGATTGAGGCGGCAGCCAAGGTGCTGGCGGCTGGGCTGGTGGAGGCTTAGGGGATATGAATGCTCATTTCTTCCATTTCGAAGGCAATGCCAGCATTGGTGATTGACTTGGGAATTGGAGTCGTGGGCTTTGACTTGTCTGTGGCTTGGGGAAGACGTACAGGAGGGGAGATGGACCGCGATACTGTGCTCTTCCTCGCAAAGATGTGGGGCGGAATTGCCATATTTTCTATGATTCTGGTCTTCATTGTGTAAGAGGCAAAACGAAGGCGCGATGGTGCGTTGTGTAACAGGGCACGACTTCAGTCGTGCCGAAGAGTTGACGGAAGGGAGCGGGCTTCAGCCCCTGAAATGGCGCGACCGGGCAGGAACTCGTCGCCGGCAAAGGTTCTCAATCCGGCGCGGACGTTCTTCGCGACGACGAAAGCCAGCCTGGGGAGGAACCTGTTCCAGTCAGAGCGCAACGCCGGGCTTCTTGTGGATGTGCTGCGATCGCTGGTGGCAGAGGGAAGGTTTGAGCTGCACGATTTTGTGATTATGCCGGACCATATGCATGTGCTGCTTACGGTGGACGGCGGCATGACCATCGAGAAGGCGATGCAGTTGGTGAAGGGGCGATTTTCGTACCGGCTGAAGAAGGAGCTTGGCTTTACGGGTGAGGTTTGGCAGCGTGGTTTTTCGGAAGTGCAGGTGATGGGCAAGGCGAGCCTTCATGCATATCGCGGGTACATTGCGGAGAATCCGGTGAAGGCCGGGCTGGTTGGATCGGCGGAAGAGTATCCGCATTGCTATGAATCGCTGAAACGGAAGAAGCAGGCAATGCGAATGGGTGACGCTCGATGAGTTTGGCAGGGGCTAAAGCCCCAAACAATTGTTGGATGGTTTGCGGCACGACTGAAGTCGTGCCCTGTTACAAAGCGGTTGGTGGTAAGGACCGGATTGAAGCGAAGGCAGTGCAGGCGGAGGGGTGATGTTGGCTGCGGGAGAGATTGGTCAGAAGTCGCTCGGCAAGGTGAGGGCGCACCAGACACAGAATGAGGGGCTGGTGTTTGAGAAGTCATCGCCGGGCAAGCGGGGCTACAAGCTGCCTCCGCTGGATGTGCCTGCGGTGGATTCCGCGGGACTGCTAGGCGATGCGTATCGGCAAGAGCCGGCAGGGTTGCCGGAGCTGAGCGAGATTGAGATTGTGCGGCATTTTACGCGGCTCTCGACGTGGAACTACGCGATTGACCTAGGGATGTATCCGCTGGGGTCGTGCACGATGAAGTA
>JAJXWS010000015.1 GCA_021781495.1 Acidobacteriota bacterium
ATAAACAACAATGCTGGAGCGCTCGCTCCGGCATTCTTTTTTGCGTCGCTTTCCTGCTGCTACTGTGCCATCCCCAGCCCCACCAGGTTCGCCGCCGCAATAATCACCAGCATCCCGGCCCACAGCAGCCGCAGCGGCTTGCCGCGCGCCTCGGACCACTCGCCCAGCGCCAGCCCAACCAGTCCTCCGCACAGCACGTAGATGCTCATATGCAGCATCCAGTTCACATACGACATGCTCGCCGGAATATTCGCCGCGCCCCACGCATAGAAGAAGAACTGCAGATACCACATGATTCCGCCCGTCGAGGCCAGCGCCGCGTTCTTCATCAGCGTCGGCTTCGGCTGGCGCAGGTCCTCGCGCAGCGACAACCGCTTCAGCGCAGCCAGACGGATAAAGCAGTAGCTCAGGTTCACAATCGCTCCGCCGCCCATGATGAACACATAGCTTGGCAGCGCCGCGTACAGCGGGCTCACGCCCAGGTGCCGTGCCGCCGCCTCCATCGGTTTCGCCGCATCAATCGCGAACGACATCCCCGAAGAGAACACGCCGCACATCACCGCCAGCAGCAGCCCCAGGGACAGGTTGAACTCCCGGATCTCGCCCTTCAGCTGCACTTCCTTCTGGTGTCCTGCATACGACACTGTAGCCACGCCAAGCAGCGCCACCAGCACGCCCGCCATCGTCAGCAGCCCGCCCCGCGTCGTAAACAGCATCGCGCCCTGCCCATGCATCAGCGGAGGCACCAGCGTGCCCACAATCAGCGTCACGCCAATCGCCACTCCAATGCCCAGCGACATCCCCAGGTGCCGCATCGTCAGGCCGTAACTCACATTCCCCACGCCCCACATCGCGCCAAACAGCGCCACCTTCAGCAGCAGGTGCGGCCCCATCGACGCGTAAAACCCATGAAAATCCGGCAGCAGAATATAGCTCACCGTAATCGGCAACAGGATCCACGAGAAAATGCCCGCCACGGCCCACGTCGTCTCCCACGACCACTTCTTCACCTTCTCAATCGGCGCATAAAACGACGCGGCCATCCCCGCGCCGATCACGTGCCACCCAATGCCTGCGATGACTGACGTCATTCCCTCTCCTCATTTGCCGGAATCTCCCCGCGCATCCAACCGCCGGCGCGCACCCCGGGTGGCATCCCCAGCATACGCATCCCCACCCGCCTGCCGCGCCGTTCCAGCTCTGCAAATCGCCCGGCGTGCCCGCCTCTGCCTAATCTTTCCCAAATGAAAAAGTTTCAGTGAAGAACCTTATGCAAGCCGCCATACATTTGTCAAAACCAATTTCATGCCCTCTCATCCTGCCTGTCGCCGCATACCGGAACATCCTCTCCACCCTCCCCGCTACACTCATTCCATGTCCGTCCATCTCTTCGCCGCCACCACCAGCCAGGGAAAACTCCGCGACTTCCGCACCGCCGCTCTCACGCATTCCGTCCGCATCGATCCCCTGCCCGGCCTCGATGGCATCCCGGTCCCCGAAGAGGATGGGGACACCTTCGCGCAGAACGCGACCCTCAAGGCCGTCTACTACTCACGCCACGCCCCCGGCCAGATGGTCCTCGCCGATGACTCCGGCCTCGAGGTCGATGCTCTCTCCGGCGCGCCCGGCGTCCGCTCTGCGCGCTTCGCCGCCGACGCTGGCCTCATCGACTCGCCCGACGCCAATGACAACACCGACGTCTGGAACAACATGGTCCTGCTGCAGCGCATGGCCGGCATCCCCGCGCCCCAGCGCACCGCGCGCTACCGCTGCGTGCTCGTAGTCGCCCGCGACGGCCAGCCGCTGCACACCGCCGAGGGCTCCGTCGAAGGCCTCATCCTGGAAGCGCCTCGCGGCACCGGCGGCTTCGGCTACGATCCGCTCTTCTTCCTCCCCGAGCTCGATAGCACCATGGCCGAAATCGACCTTGAGACCAAGCACTCGCTCAGCCATCGCGGACGCGCCTTCGCCGCTCTGCTGCGCCAGATGAGCCTCTAATTCGTGCAATCCATATTGACGCCGTCACAAAGATACGCCGCGTCGCCTTGACGGTCTTCAACGTGGAATCGAATAATGCAAGAGGAACAACGCAGCAATCCTAATTCGCTTCACGCGAAATACGCTTCGATCCACAGCCTTTAGGAGCCTCGACTCACATGGCAACTGCTCAACATCCTTCCACGCCCTCGGTTCGTACGGGCGTTCAGCCGCTGCGCGCCGGTCAGGGTACCAGTTTCCTCTGGCGTAAGCTGCATTCGCTGCTGGGCATCATCCCCATCGGCGCTTTTCTCATCGAGCACCTGCTTTCCAATTACGAGGCGCTCAAGGGTCCCGCAGCGTACGGCGCACAAGTCCGATTCCTCAACAGTCTCCCGCTCGTGCGCGTCCTGGAATGGGTCTTCATCTTCCTGCCCATCCTCTATCACGGCCTCTACGGCCTCTATATCTGGATGCGCGGCAAGTCCAACCTCGTGTACTACCCCTGGGCCGGCAACTGGATGTACACCGCCCAGCGCTACACCGGTCTCATCGCCATCCTCTATATCGGGCAGCACGTCCTGCGCCAGCGCTTCATGGGAATCAGCCTCCCGGAAAACCCCGGCGCGGCCTTCGCCAAGGTGCAGCATGAGCTCGCGAATCCCTGGATGCTCGCCGTCTACATCATCGCGATGATTGCCATCTGCTGGCACTTCGCTTATGGCATCTGGCTCTTCGCCGCCAAGTGGGGCATCACCCCCGGCGCAGCCGCGCGCAAGCGTTTCGGCTATGTCTGCGCGGCTCTCGGCTTTGCACTCGCGGTCATGGGCCTGGTCAGCATCTGGGCCTTCGTCGGCCCCAAGTACAAGAACACGCCCGACATCGTGCCCCTGGCTGCTGTCGCGGTAACCGCATCGCCCGTCCTGTCCGCGCCTCCGGCAGCCGTCATTTCCGCAGCCGTCTAAAGGCACACCCAGGACCACGCATAACGCGAAAGGAACAAGGACGAACCCATGGCAGCACCCAGAATCATCGTGGTTGGCGGAGGCCTCGCCGGCCTGGCAGCGGTCATCAAGATCGCTGAGGCAGGTGGCTCCGCTGACCTTTTCTCTATCGTCCCCGTCAAGCGCTCCCACTCCGTCTGCGCCCAGGGTGGCATCAATGCCGCAAAGAATCTCAAGGGCGAAGGCGACACCACCTGGCAGCACTTTGACGACACCATCTACGGCGGCGACTTCCTCGCCAATCAAACCCCCGTCAAGGCCATGTGCGAGGCGGCTCCCGGCATCATCGACCTGCTCGACCGCATGGGCGTCCCCTTCAATCGCACTCCAGAGGGGCTCCTCGACTTCCGTCGCTTCGGCGGCACGCTCTACCACCGCACCGCCTTCGCCGGCGCCACCACCGGGCAGCAGTTGCTCTACGCGCTCGATGAGCAGGTTCGCCGCTATGAGTCGGAGGGCAAGGTCCGCAAGTTCGAGGGCTGGGAGTTCCTCTCCGCCGTCCTCGACTCCAAGGGCGTAGCCCGCGGCATCACCGCCCTCAACCTCCGCTCCATGGAGCTGCAGTCCTTCCCCGCCGACGCCATCATCCTGGCCACCGGCGGCATCGGAGCCATCTTCGGCAAGAGCACCAACTCCGTCGTCTGCACCGGTTCCGCGCAGTCGGCCGTCTTCCAGCAGGGTGTCTGGTACGCCAACGGCGAGTTCATCCAGGTCCACCCCACCTCCATCCCCGGCGAAGACAAGCTGCGCCTCATGTCCGAGTCGGCCCGTGGCGAGGGCGGTCGCGTCTGGGTGCCCCGCACCTCCGGCGACAAGCGTCCCCCGCGCCAGATTCCCGAGTCGGACCGCTGGTACTTCCTCGAGGAGTGGTATCCCAAGTACGGCAACCTCGTCCCCCGCGACGTGGCCACCCGCGCCATCCACAAGGTCGTCTACGAGCATCAGCTCGGCATCGACGGCCAGCCCATGGTCTACCTCGACCTCACCCACATCGACCGTGCCACCCTCGATCACAAGCTCGGCGGCATCCTCGAAATCTACGAGAAGTTCGTCGGCGTCGATCCGCACCAAGAACCCATGAAGATCTTCCCCGGCATGCACTACACCATGGGCGGTCTCTGGGTCGACTTCAACCAGATGACCAACGTCCCCGGCATCTTCGCCGCCGGCGAGTGCGAGTATCAGTACCACGGCGCGAACCGTCTCGGCGCCAACTCGCTGGTCAGCTGCATCTTCGGCGGCTTCCAGTCCGGCCCCAACGCCATCAGCTACGCCAAAAGCCTCGCTGCGGCAGAGGGCGACGGCGGCCATGCCGCTGAGCTGGCCCGCCAGGCCGAAATCAACAGCAAGCTGCTCAACAACCAGGGCACTGAGAATCCCTTCAAGCTCTGGCGCGAGCTCGGCGACACCATGACCAAGCACGTCACGGTCATCCGCTACAACAAGGGCCTCCAGCAGGCCGACGAGAAAATCGTCGAGCTGCTCGATCGCTACCGCAACGTCAACCTCAGCGATCGCAGCCAGTGGGCCAACACCAGCTTCGCCTTCGCCCGTCAGCTCAAGAACATGCTCGAGCTCTCCCGCTGCGTCGTGCAGGGCGCTCTGCTCCGCGACGAATCGCGCGGCGCTCATTACAAGCCCGACTTCCCGGACCGTAACGACGAGAAGTTCCTCAAGACCACCAAGGCCTCCTTTACCGGCGATGTTGCCGGTCCGCGCCTTGAGCTTGAGGATGTCGATACCCAGTACATCAAGCCGCGGCCGCGTCGCTACGACGCGTCAAAATAATTCAAGGGAGACTGACTGATGGCAAACAAAACGATCGCTCTCGAAATCAAGCGCCAGTCCAGCCCCGACGCGCCCGCCGTCTGGGAGAAGTTTGAGCTCCCTTGGCGCCCCGGCATGAACGTCATCTCCGCCATGATGGAGATCGCCGCGAACCCCGTCACCGCGGATGGCCAACCCACCACCCCCATCACCTACGACTCCAACTGTCTTGAGGAGATCTGCGGCTCCTGCGCCATGCGCATCAATGGCAAGGCTCGCATGGCCTGCTCCGCACTCATTGACAATCTGGAGCAGCCCATCCGCATCGAGCCGCTCAGCAAGTTCCCGCTCGTGCGCGACCTCCAGGTCGACCGCTCGGTCCTCTTTGAGAACCTCAAGCGCGTCAAAGCCTGGGTGCCCATCGATGGCACCTACGATCTCGGCTCCGGCCCGCGTATCTTCCCGCAGGTTCAGGAGGTCAACTATCCTCTCTCCAACTGCATCAGCTGCACCTGCTGCATGGAGGTCTGCCCGCAGTTCAATGAGGATACCGGTTTCGTCGGCGCCGCCACCATCGCCCAGGTCAAGCTCTTCAACAACAACCCCACCGGCAAGGTCTTCAAGGAGGAGCGCCTCCGCGCCCTCGCCGGCGACGGCGGCGTTCAGGAGTGCGGATACGCGCAGAACTGCGTCGAGGCCTGCCCCAAGCAGATCCCCCTCACCAACGCCATCTCCGACGTCAGTCGCGACGTCCTCATCCAGAAAGCGAAGGACTTCCTGCGCGGCTGATAACGGTCCACAAACAGCGAGCCCGGCTCTGCCACAGAGCCGGGCTCTTCTTTTGCGCTACTGCAGGCTTTTTGTTCCCAGTCAGCGGCCAGCGCATCCCCATGTCAACCTGCATTCCGTCTATCGAACTGCTAAGTCATTGAAAATACGCCGCAAAAACTTTACGCCAGGGTGCGAAGTATTTTCCGCCCTTTCGCTACTCTTGAAGTATGCCGAGTGCTCCGCCCACGGTGTGCGCTTCTGCGGGCGACATGGGTGGGCAGGCAAGGGGTTCGATCAGGCGTCCAGTCCAGCCGGGTGCCGGGTACCCCAGGTCTCGCTTCTGAGACCTGGGATAACGAACCCTGGGTGCCCCATTCATGGCGTCCGCTTCAGCGGGCGACATGGGTGGGAGCGCACAAACCAATCCCAGCCTGTCCTCCGAGAAGGGTACGGGCTTCAGCCCGTACGTCCTCGCCGCAGCAGAAACAGGGGCTTCAGCCCCCGAGGGAATGCGGTTGTCCCACCCACACCCGCAAAGCAAGAGAAAAAGCTAAAAGCTAGCAGCTGGAAGCTAGAAGCTAGGGGGTACCCCCACCCCCCCCCTGAAAATTTTGTTTTCCACAGAAAATCGTGCGAAAAATTAAGAAGTCAATTTCGCTTCTTCTTCGCTTTTCATGTCGAGGGAGTGGGACAAAGTATGGCGGGCGAAAGGAACTCCCCCTTCGCCCACGCCCTGTTACATCGAGGGATAGAAGCCCGCGATCCAGTTCTGCAGCAGCGCCGGGAAGCACCCAAACACCACCACCAGCGCCGCAATCATCATCAGCACCGCCAGCGTCAGCGGACTGGCTACGATGGGCGTCTCAGTGACTGCGGGCATCACAAAGGCCCGCTTCAGCACCTGCAGATAGTAGTAGAGAGACACCGCGCTCATGGCCAGGGCCAGAGCCACTAGGCCAAACGGTGCCGCTCCCGCTGCCACTCCCAGCACGGCGGCAAACAGGTTGAACTTGGCCCAGAACCCCACCAGCGGCGGAATGCCGGCCAGCGAAAGGAACAGCACCAGCAGAATCGCAGCCAGCGCGGGATTCCGCTTGTGAAGCCCCAGAAAAGCATCCAGCCGGTCGCTGCCCGCCGACCGCTCCACCACCGCCACCACGCCGAATGCCCCAATCGTCGTCAGGCCATACGTCACGATGTAGTACAAAATCACCGACGGATTCGTCGGAGAATCAGAGAAGTATGCCAGTGCCAGCAGAATATATCCCGCATGCGCAATCGCCGAGTAGGCCAGCAGTCGCCGCACGCTCACCTGCGCCAGCGCCACCAGGTTCCCCAGCACCATCGATGCAGTCGCCAGCACCGCCAGGATCAGCGACCACGGTCCATGCGTCCCGTGGAAGATGTGCAGCGCCGCAACACTCACAGAGATCAGCAGCGCAAAGCTCGCCACCTTTGATACCGACGCGATAAACGCGGCAGCCGGCGCAGGCGCGCCCTCATAGGCATCCGGCGCCCACAGGTGGAACGGCACCGCGGCCACCTTGAAGCCCAGCCCCGCCGCAACCATCACCAGCGCAATGGTGAGCATCGCTCCCGAGTGCATTCCCTGCTCTGCCGCCACAATCTGCGCCAGATTTGTCGACCCGGAGAGCCCATACAGGTAGCTGAATCCGAACAGCAGAAACGCCGCCGACATTCCGCCGAATAGATAGTACTTGATGGCCGCCTCCGCGCTGTTCGCCGAGCGCTTGGCAAACGCGGCCAGAATGTACAGTCCCAGGCTCAGCAGTTCCAGCCCGATAAAGATGATCAGCAGGTCCTGCGCGGCGGCAATCAGCAACCCGCCCGCGGCCGCCATCAGCACCACGGCAACGTACTCGCCCACGTGCTGCGTAAACTCCGCGTCCATCAGCAGAAAGAGCGTCAGCACCGTCAGGGCAAGAATTCCAATCTGCGCCACCGCGGCCGAGCCGCCCGCCATCAGCAGCACTTCGCCCGTTCCCGGATACACCAGTCCGCCTGCAGCCTGCAGCGGCATCGTCCAAAGCGCGGCCGCGCAGCCAAAGATGCCCAGCAGCGCGGCAACCGAAGCCCTCACGTTCAGCGCCGCCTTGCGCAAAAAGCCAAGGTCCGCCACCAGCACCACCAGTGCCGCAATCTCCAGCGCCGTCTCCGGCAGTGTCACGCGGAAGAGATCTGCGTAGTTCATTGTCCCCCTCCCG
This sequence comes from Acidobacteriota bacterium, assembly GCA_021781495.1. Lineage (GTDB taxonomy): Bacteria > Acidobacteriota > Terriglobia > Terriglobales > Acidobacteriaceae > Telmatobacter. Next base: position 7,745 of record JAJXWS010000015.1, read on the forward strand.
CAAGCAGCGTCTTCACCGCCGGCTCAATAGCGTCCAGCAGGATTCTTGGATAGAGCCCGACAACCAAACTTGCGGCTACCAGCATCGATACTCCAGCAATCTCAGGCCAGGTAATTGCACCCAGTTCATGCGCGTGTTCATGCATATGCGCCGAGGGAGGCAAATCGCTGAAGAAGGCCCTCTGCAGCGCGCGCCACGTGTAGGCCACGCCCACCACAATGCCCACGCCCGCTGCGGCCGTCCACCACGGATCCGCCTTCCACGAGCCAACCAGCACCTGCAGTTCCGCCACGAACCCTGAGAATCCCGGCAGTCCCATGGCCGCCATGCCTGCAATCACAAAGGCCCACGCCGCAAACGGCAGCCGCTTGGAAAGGTGCATCCCTTCCAGGTCGGCCAGCTGCCGCGTATGGGTCCGCTCATACACAATCCGGCCCACAATTGCGAACAGCAGCCCGGCCAGCACGCCATGTGAAAACATCTGCAACACGGCGCCCGTCATGCCAATCTGCTTCAGCGTCATCAGGCCCAGCAGCACAAATCCCATGTGGCTCACGCTGGAGTAGCCGATGACAAACTTGAAGTCCGTCTGCACCAGCGCCACCAGCGCGCCATACACAATGCCGATCACGGCCAGCACTGCAAACACATCCCGCCACGACCCGATGCCCAGCACCGCAAATCCCCACGGATCCATGCCGTGCGGAAACAGCACCATCGCCACGCGCAGGCAGCCGTACGCGCCCAGTTTCATCACCACGCCGGCCAGCAGCATCGATGCGGCGGTCGGAGCAGCCACGTGGCCCGTCGGAGCCCACGTGTGAAACGGCCACATGCCCGCCAGGATGGCAAAGCCCGTAAACACCAGCGGAAACACCCACATCTGGAAGCTCACCGGCAGACCCGCATGCGCCAGCGCCACCAGCCCGGTCGAGTGGCTTCCCGACGTCGTGTACGCCGCCAGCAACCCGATCAGCACCATGGCCGAGCCCACAAACGAATAGAGCGCCAGCTTCATCGCGCCGTACTCGCGCCGCGTCGATCCCCAGATCGCGATCAGGAAGTACTTCGGCACAATCGCAATCTCGTAAAACACAAACAGCAGAAACAGGTCGAAGCTCAGAAAGACGCCGTACACGCCGCCAATCAGCGCCAGGTAGAACGCGAAGAACTCGTTCGTGCGTTCTTCAATGTTCCAGCTGAACAGGACGCCCGCCACCGCTGCCAGTCCCGTCAGCAGAACCAGCACCAGGCTGATGCCATCCGCGGCCAGCACATAGTGGATGCCCATCGACGGCACCCACGGAACGTCCACAATCACCTTCAGGCCTTGCCCCGCTCCGGCGGCAAATCCCGCCCCGGCCAACAGCAGGCCCACCACCGCGACCAGCAGCGCCAGCCACCGCGAAAGCGCGGGCTTGCCCTTCGGCAGAAGTGCCTGAAGCAGTGCTCCGGCAAACGAGAGATAAATCGTCCAAGCCAACATCAGAATCTCCAGTGCGCCAGCAGGTTCACGACCGTTGGATTAATGTTTTGCACCACCACCTGCGGCAACAGCCCCAGCAGCAGCATCAGTCCAATCACCGGAGCAATTGCCAGCCGTTCCCCGCCATGCATGTCCGGGAAGCTCGCCCACCGATCCGGCACCGGTCCGGAAAACACCTTCTGGATCACCGTCAGAATCACCGCTGCCGTTACCAGCAGCCCGAGAATGGAAACCGAGGCGGCCACCCACGACAGCGGAAAGACGCCACGGAAGATTAGGAACTCGCCCACAAAGCCGTTCAATCCCGGCAGGCCCAGCGAGGAGAAGAGCACAATGCCCATCAGCCCCGCCATCACCGGCGCCGGTTTCCGCAGCCCGCCAAAGTCGTCTATGCCGCGCTGGCCGCCGCTGCGCTCCTGCAACATCGCGATAAACCAGAACAGTGCGCCCGCCGTGATGCCGTGGTTGAACATCTGCAGGATCACACCGTTCAGTGCCGCCGCCTGGCTGGCCTGTACCGCGGCTCCCGTTGCCGGAACCGCAAGCGCAAAGATGCCCAGCACGCAGTAGCCCAGATGGTTCACAGAGGAGTAGGCAAACACGCGTTTCAGGTCCGTCTGCGCGGCTGCCGCCCAGGCGCCCATCACCACCGTCACCACCGCCAGCGTCAGCAGCGGCGTGCGTATCTGCGCCAGCTGATGTCCGAACAGCGGCACCGCAATCCGCAGCAGACCGTAAACGCCCATCTTCGACATAGCGCCGGTCAGCAGCATCGTCACCGGCGAAGGAGCCTCGGAGTAAGCCGCCGGCAGCCATGTGTGAAACGGCATAATCGGAATCTTGACCGCAAACCCGGCCAGCACGCCCAGCGCCAGCCACATCATCACCGGTCCAAGGTGCGCGTTTACCGCCTGCTCCAGCGCCCCCGACTGGGCCATCGCCGTCAGCTGGCCAAAGTCCATGCTGCCCGTCGAAAGAAACACCGCCAGAAACGCCAGCAGCAGAGCCACGCTGCCCGCCATGGTGTAGACAAAGAACTGCGTCGCCGCCGGCCCGCGCTTCGGGCCGCCCCACAACTTGATCAGGAAGAATGCCGGAATCAGGCTCAGCTCCCAGAACAGGAACCAGTGGAAGAAGTTCAGAGCCGTAAACGATCCGAACAGCCCGGCCTCCAGCAGCAGCACCAGGCAGAAGTAGAGGTTCGGCTGGCGATGCGCGTGGTGCGCAGCGTCCACGGACATCAGCGTCACAATGGCAGAGAGCACCAGCATCAGCGCGCCCAGACCATCCACGCCCAGGTGATACTCCATCCCCAGCGACGGAGCCCACGCCGCGCGCTCCACCAGCCCGATGCTTCCGTCCGCGGGCAGTTGCGCCCAGACCATCAGCGCCAAAACCAATCCGGCCAGGGTTGTCACCAAGGCCACAGCCCGTGCATGCTTACCGGCCGCGAGTGCAACCATCGCACCCGCTACGGGCAACACGGTCAACAGCGTCAATACAGGAATTCCGTTCATCCCCGGCTGCTCCAGATCAAAATCATGGCCAGTATCACAATCCCCAGCGCCAGCAGCCGCAGATAGCCCTGTACGCGCCCGTTTTGCACGCGCGCCAGCAGCCCTCCACCTGAGGCCAGTTCTTCGCAGCTCTTATCAAAGCCGCCGTCCACCCAGTGGATGTCCAGCAGCCGGTTCAAATGCGCCCATCCGCGAAACAGCAGAGCAACTCCCGCCACGGCTCCGCCCCACACCCGGCGGTCCAGCCAGTCGGCCACCCGCGCCCACCAGGCATAGAAGGCAATCACCGTCGCGCCGTACAGCTCGTCCACAAAGAACTTGCCGTGCAGCCCCATCCAGACTGGCCGTGCGGCCCGCTCCAGCACGTCCGGCTCCTCGGCTCGGCTCTGCTTGTTGCCGTAGAGCCACCAGCCCAGCCCAAGACCCACCAGAACCGCAAGGCTCGAACTCGCCATCAGCGGCAGCAAACCCGGCTCCTGGAACCGCGCCAGGTCCAGCCCCGCGGCCTGCCCGTTCAGAAACGCCCGGAACCACGGCCACGCCGGAGTCCCGATAAAGCCCAGCGCAACAGCAAAGAAGGCCAGAATCGCCAGCGGCGCGGTCATCACTGCCGGACTCTCGTGCGCCTTGCCATGTCCCCGCCAGTTGCCGAAGAAGACGTAGCTGACCTGGCGCGTCATATAGAACGCGGTCAGAATCGCGCCGAACACCAGCATGTAGAAAGGCCCCTTGGCAACGCTCCAGTGCTGCGCCGCCTCCAGAATGCCGTCCTTGCTCCAGAAGCCGGAGAACAGCAGCGGAAATCCACTCAGTGCCAGCATGCCTACGGCGTAGGTCACAAACGTCACCGGCATTGCCGTGCGCAGTCCGCCCATATGCCGCACATCCTGCTCCTCATGGCAGCCATGGATCACCGAGCCTGCGCCCATGAACAAGAGCGCCTTGAAGAACGCGTGGGTTATCAGGTGGAACATGCCCACCGCCACGCCTCCCATGCCCAGCCCGGCCATCATGTAGCCAAGCTGCGACACAGTCGAATAGGCCAGAATCCGCTTGATGTCGTTCTGCCCCACCGCAATCAGCGCGGCAAACAGCGCCGTCGATGCGCCAACCCATGTCACCACGGTCAGGGCCGTCGTAGTTCCGCCGGCCAGCGCGCCCGCCTGCATCAGCGGATACACGCGCGCAATCAGGTAAACGCCCGCAGCCACCATCGTTGCAGCGTGAATCAGCGCCGACACCGGGGTTGGGCCTTCCATCGCATCCGGCAGCCACACATGCAGCGGCAACTGGCCGCTCTTACCCGCGGCTCCGGCAAAGATCAGCAGGCCAATCGCGCCGGCCGCGCTCAGGCCCAGGCCCGCCGGCGAAGCCAGCAGCCCACCCAGCGCCAGCGGCTCCATCGAGCCGGCTCCGTAGTTATAGAAGAGCAGCGTGCCCGTCTGCGCGAACAGCCACACCATGCCCAGCAGGAAGAAGATGTCGCCCACGCGCGTGGTCAGAAACGCCTTCTTCGCCGCCGCCGCCGCCGAGGGCTTGTGATACCAGAACCCGATCAGCAGGTACGAGGTAAGGCCCACCAGTTCCCAGCACATGAACAGCAGCAGCAGGCTGTTGGCAATCACCACGCCCAGCATCGCCCCGGCAAACAGCGACAGGAAGCAGAAGAACCGCGTGAAGTTCTCGTCGTGCGCCATGTAGCCGACTGAGTAGATGAAGATCAGCAGGCCCACAAAGCTCACCATCACCATCATCACCGCGGCCAGCGGATCCAGCACCCAGCCAAGCTCCACATGCGCCGCACCCACCTGGATCCAACTAAAGCTCAGCGTCTCCCGAACCGCCTCGTGATGCATCCACCCCGACAGCACATGGGCAAAAGCCACCAGCGATACCAGCAGCGAAAATCCAAGCGAGCCGATCGCCAGCGCGGCAGCCGGCTTGCGTCGCGGCTGCTTCAGCAGCGCAATCACGCCCGAAGCCAGCATCGGAACCGCCGGAACCAGCCAGAGCCAGCGCGTGGCAAACGACACAATACATGGATTCGACGGATGGAAGGCAGCCGCCAACTCTTCCTGTATCAGCATGCGCTTATCCCTTCATCCTGTTGATTTCGTCTACATTGGTCGTCCGCGCGTGGCGATGAATCTGCACCACCAGGCCCAGTCCCACCGCCGCCTCGGCAGCGGCAACCGCAATCGAGAAAATGGCAAACATAAAGCCCGTCAGAGCCTCTGGATGCGGACCAAAACGCCAGAAGGCAATCAGGTTCAAATTGGCCGCGTTCAGCATCAGCTCAATCCCGATCAGCACCAGGATGGCGTTGCGCCGCGTCAGCGCACCGGCCAGCCCAATCGCGAACAGCAGCGCCGCAACCAGCAGATATCCCGCAAGCGGAGTAGCCATTACTTGGCCCTCTCTTTCTCGTGCATGGCCACAATCACCGCGCCGATCAGCGCGGCGGTCAGCAGCAGCGCCACAATCTCCAGCGGCAGCACGTAGCGGCTCATCAGCGCATGGCCAATATCATTCACCGTCACCTGCGGCGTCGCCGCATTCGCCGGCAGCTCCGCAGCGCCCTGCAGAATGGCCCAGCCCAGCACCGCAAACACCGCAGCGGCTATCGCCAGACCCGCCTGCCATGCGCGGCTGAAGACGCTCTCGCCCTTCGGGCTCTCCGCTCCGCGCGTCAGCAATATGGCAAACACCACCAGGATGGCCACCGCGCCGATGTACACCAGAATCTGCGCAAAGCCCGCAAATTGTGCATCCAGTTGCAGGAACAGAAACGCCAGTCCGGCAAAGGCAACACTCACCGCCAGGGCACAGTGCACCAGGTTCTTCAAGAGCACTGCGGCCAGTCCGCCGGCAATCGTCAGTGCTGAAACCAAAACAAAGGCAATGCTCATCGGCACCCGCTCCTTTCGCGGCGGGTGTTCATACAACCATCACTCCGCATAGCGGTAACTCCTCGGTCCAATCTGCCCACGGCGCATGCCCGTGCGTCCCATCAGCACATACGCGCCCACCACAACCGCCGTGCACACCGCCCAGCGCAGCCAGCCTTCGCCCATGAACCGCCACATCGCGGCCACCAGCAGATTGAGCAGCGTCATCGGCAACATAAACTTCCACGCAAAGTTCATCAGCTGGTCCTGCCGCAGGCGGGGCAGCGTACCGCGCACCCAGATGAAGAAGCAGATCCACAGCATGACCTTGCCGAAGAACCAGATCCACGATGGCACCCAGGTCAGGAACGCGAACGGCGCCGTCCAGCCGCCCAGGAACAGCGTCACGCCCAGTCCGGAGATGCCGAACATGCCCACGTATTCGCCCAGGAAGAACAGCGCGAACTTGAAGCCCGAGTACTCCGTAAAGTACCCGGCGATGATCTCCGACTCGCCTTCCGGCAAATCAAACGGCGAGCGGTTCGTCTCTGCCATGGCCGCAATCACGAACATCACAAATCCGGCCAGCCCCCACGGCGTAAACACATACCAGTGCGGCAAGCCGTAGCTGTAGTGGTTCTGCGCCTCCACCATCTTCTCCAGTGAGAGCGAGCCGGTCATCATCACAATCACCACGCTCGACAGCAGCAGCGGAACCTCATAGCTGATCATCTGGGCCACTGCGCGCATCGCGCCCAGCAGCGAATACTTGTTCCGGCTCGACCACCCCGCCATGAACACCGACAGCTCCGTCGACGCGCCCATCGCAAAAACAAACAGCAGGCTGGCGTCCATATCCACCAGCACCATGTTGCGTCCCATCGGCAGCACGGCAAAGCCCATGAACACCGCGACCACCAGGACCAGAGGCGCCAGAAAATGTACCAGCGTGTCCGCGCGGAACGGCACAACGTCTTCCTTGGTCAGCGACTTGATGCCATCCGCCACCGGCTGGAACAGCCCGAAAGGACCCACGCGGTTCGGTCCGTAGCGATTCTGCATGCGCCCCAGGCCCTTGCGTTCCAACAGCACGGCCAGCGCGAACAACGTCGGATAGACCGCGATAATGGCCACCACCGCCAGCACAATGCCCGTCGCCGTCTGCCACGCCGCCGGCACCAATCCCATGACCCAGTGCTGAAGAAGGACAAATAACTGGTCTGCTTTTTCGAGCATTACTTACTCTCCCCTCCAGCCGGCTTCGCTGCGGGAGTGGCCGGCTCGGCGGCTGCCTTTGCCGCTGCGGCCTCTGCCGCTGCCTTGGCCTTTGCCTCCACCTTGGCCTTCTCCTCGGCCAGGCGGGCATCCACCTCCGCCGCCTCCGTCGGATGAATCCCGTGATAGTACTCGTTCGACTTGGCCAGCTGATCGCGCGACCGCAGCAGCCCGCCAAAACGGTCGTCGGTGGCCAGTTCAAACTCGGTATCCATCTTGATGGCTTCGAACGGGCAGACCTCCACGCAGATCTGGCAGCTCATGCACACGGAAACATCGATATCGAACCGCGCCGGATAGATCTGCGGCTTGCCAACGTAATCCGGCTTCTTATCCTTGCTCTTCTCGATGTAGATGCACTTGGGCGGGCACTCCTTCTCGCAGATCTGGCACGCCACACAGCGCAGGCCCGCCTGCCAGTCCCCGCCGTCATACACCAGAAACGGAAAAACGCGCGACGCCTCAATGGGAGCGACCCGCTCCTCCGGATATTGAACCGTCGTCAACCTTTCCTTTGAAACGTAGCTGCCGGCAAAGTTTTTTGCCGTCTCCGCCAGTCCTTTCAAGATTCCTTCACCCAGCAACGTCCCCTCCTGCACCGCACCCACGGTTCGCTGGCAACACTATCGGTCCACTTCGCCCAGAACAATATCCACCGAGCCCAGAATCAGCACCACGTCGGCCACGTTATGCCCCAGGCACATATCCTCCAGCACTGTCAGATTGACAAAGCTGGGCGGCCGCACCCGGTAGCGATACGGATTCGGGCCACCGTCGCTGATCAGGTAAAAACCAAGCTCGCCCTTGGGAGCCTCGATCCGGCCGTAGGCCTCTCCCGGCTTCGGCCGGAAGTTGCGAATCTTTGCCTTCGGGTCCATCACCGGGCCGCCCGGAATATCCTTCAGAGCCTGCTCCAGAATCCCGATAGACTGGCGCAGTTCCAGCAGGCGAATCATAAAGCGGTCATACACATCGCCGTGATCGCCCAGCGGCACCTTGAAGTCGAAGCGATCATAGATGCTGTAGTGATCCACCTTGCGGATGTCGTAATTCACGCCCGACGCCCGCAGCATCGGTCCCGTAATGCCCGCGCTCACGGCCAGGTCAGGCTTCAGAATACCCACACCCTGCGTGCGCGCCATCAGAATCTCGTTGGTGCACAGCAGAGCTTCGAACTCGTCGGCAAAGCCCGGCAGCCCGGCCACCACTTTGCGCGTCGCATCCAGCCACTCCGGCGTTGCGTCCACGCGGCAGCCGCCAAAGCGCATGTAATTGCACATCATGCGCGAGCCGGTCAGCGCCTCAAACAAATCCAGAATCTTCTCGCGCTCGCGGAAGCCGTACATCAGCGGCGTGCCGCTCGCGCCCATGTCCTGCAGCAGAAAGCCCACTGAGAGGGCGTGGTTCTGCACGCGCGTCAGCTCGCCCACAATCACGCGCAGATACTCCGCGCGCTCCGGAACCTCCTGCCCTGCCAGCTTTTCCACTGCCAGTGCGTAGGCCCAGTTATTCGTCAGCGAGCAGATGTAGTCCAGCCGGTCTGTATACGGCATGGATGCCAGATAGCTGTTTCCCTCGCCCAGCTTCTCGTGGTTGCGGTGCAGATAGCCGAACACCGGCTTCAACCGCGCTACCTTTTCGCCGTCCAGCGCCACATCCATCCGGAAAACGCCGTGCGTCGAAGGATGGTGCGGCCCCATCGAGACTTCCAGCAGCTCGGTGCCGTCGTCCGGATCGCTCACCAGCGTGCCCTCCGGTCGCGTGGCCCGCGCCCGCGGGTCTGCTGCCATATCCGTCGCGGAGTGCATCATTGCGCGGCCCCCTTCTCAGCGGCTGCCTGCTGCGCAGCCTGGTGCGCCTTTGCCTTGGCAAGCACGGCGTCATGAGCCGTCGGCTCATAGTCGTAGTCGTCCGGCTCCACGTAGTCGCGCCGCATGGGATGATCCTTGAATCCCTCCCACATGAGAATCCGCCGCAGATCCGGGTGCCCCCGGAACACCACTCCGTACAAATCAAAGATTTCGCGCTCCTGAAACTCCGCCGACCGCCACACCGGCGTCATCGAGGGCAGCTCCACCTTGTCCGAGCGGTTCTCCGTGCGCATCCGCAGAATTACCGGCCCGTGCTTCTGCGTCATCGAGAACAGGTGGTACACCACTTCCAGATATCCCGGCTCCACCCGCTTACGGGTCTCCTCCACGGTCTCTTCGACGGTCTGCTCCACGCCGTCCACCGTCTTGGTTACCGCGCGCGTCACCTTCACCTTTTCGGAAATTTCCTTATCGGGCCAGTCCACGCCAGTTACATTCGACAGAAAGTTGAGCGCCAGCTCCGCGTCGTCGCGCAGAAACTTCGCCACCTCAAACGCGCTTCCGGGCTGCAGTCGCAGCGAGTGCTGGGCGGCAGGCCCGGGATTCTGCACAATCTCCACACCCGCGCCCGGCACGGCGGCCTCTATCGCGGCCTTGATCTCTTCCAACGTCTTCATCAGCGAATCACCACAGGCACAGTCCAAACGTTTTTGTTCGCCGCCGGTTCCAGATCATGCTCGCCCGGCTCCGGCACGGCAAACTCGCCGGGGGCCTCGCTGTTCAGGAACCGCGGGCGGTCCTCACCCGTCAGGGATTGGCCGTCAATCTTCTTTTGCAGCGTGATAAAGGCTTCCAGCAGCGCCTCCGGGCGCGGCGGGCAACCGGGAATGTGCACATCCACCGGAATATAGCGATCAATCCCCTTCAGCACGTTATAACCCTGCTTGAAGGGTCCGCCGGAGATGGCGCATGCGCCCATCGCAATGACGTATCGCGGCTCCGCCATCTGGTTATAGAGCCGCACCACCTGCGGAGCCATCTTCTTCGTCACCGTGCCGGAGATGATCATCATGTCGGCCTGGCGCGGCGACGGGCGAAACACCTCCGCCCCAAACCGGGCCAGATCGTAACGCGCCATCGTCGTCGCAATCATCTCAATGGCGCAGCAGGCCAGCCCAAAATTCATGGGCCACACCGAGTTGCGTCTTCCCCAGTTGTAAAGTTCCTGAAGAGTGGTGACAAACACGCCCTGTTTGCCCAGTTCAATCTTCAGTTCCTGATCCACAGCCATTGCAAGCTCCTGATTCAAAATCCTGCATCCGCGGCCCGTCGCGCTAAGCCCACGTCAAAATACCCTTTGCCCAGGCCCACACCAGACCCTCGACCAACAGCAGGACAAATACGAACATGGCCAGACACGCGGCCGCTCCCAGCCCGGTGAATGCCACCGCGAACGGCAGCAAAAACACCGCTTCCACGTCAAAGATCAGAAAGATGATCGCGTAGAGGTAGTAGGAGGAGTGAAACTGCACCCAGGCATCCCCTCGGGATTCCAGGCCGCACTCGTAAATGGCATTCTTGATCGCGTTTGGCTTGGACGGAGAGTAAACCTGTCTCCACAGCCAGGCCAGACCTAGTGGTGCCAGTCCAAAGCCAAGGGCCGCAACAAACAGAACAGCCAGAGAAAAATAAGGATTAGAGGCCATCGTCGAAAACTAAACCTTCTGAACAAACGTACCAGTTTCGGGGGTACTTTGGCTAAATGGATGTGAGCTTGCGCACACATGTCAGGCCCATTTTCTCCCCGTTCATCCCACCCTGTGAACCGTCCGCTGCGAAACCGGCATCCCATGTGACCGCCGTTACCACGTTTCCGCGCTCCAAATCGCATTTTGAAAGCCGCCGGCGCGCCAGTGCCGCAAGCCCCAGGCAGCCCCCGCAGTCTTTCCGTCAGAATCGGCTCTTTTCATATCGTTAAAACCAATCCTCCGCTGGCCCCAACGCATCCGGGACGTCCAACTTTCGATGGAGGACAGTCTACATATCCTTCCTGATACCGTCGTAAGGTGCCTGCGCTCGCCGCACCGGGCTTGCGCGTACACTGTGTAAAGCTTCCCCTCGGAGTTCATCGCGTCGTGTCCAAGAACATGCAGCGCCCGTGGCTGCTGGTTGCGCTATCTACCGCTTTGTCGCTCACTCTTACGTGGAGTGTGCTCGCTGCCTCCGGCCCTTCCCCAAACAACCCTGCGGCTCCCGTCGCTGCGGAGGGCCCCATCGCGGACTACGCAACCCACATTCCGGTCACCGGCCCCGCCACGGAGTTTCACCAGTCCGTCGCAGCCCGCTATAACTACGCCTTCGGCAAGGACGCGCCGTTTCTGCCCTCCAACGCAACATCCGTCAACGGACAGTTCCTCGATCCACGCAGCTTCTACACCGCCAAGTATTGCGGCCACTGCCACCAGGAGTCCTACCACCAGTGGCGCCAGTCCGTGCACGCCAACGCCTTCCGCAATCCCTGGTATCTCAAAAATGTAAACATGCTCATCGACGAGAAGGGCGTGCAGTACTCGCGGCACTGCGAGGGCTGCCACAACCCCGTCGCCTTGCTCTCCGGCGATCTCTCGCAGGGCATGCCGAAGAAGCGCCCCTTTGAGGATGAAGGCGTCACCTGCTCCACCTGCCACTCCATCCAGTCCGTTGACACCACCGGCACCGGCAGTTACGTGATGGGCATTCCGGCCGTACTCGTGGACGAGAAAGGCGATCCCATCACGCGCCCGGTCTCTGACGCGGAGATCCTCGCGCACCTCGACCGCCACTCCAAGGCCGTCATGCGCCCGCTCTACAAAACTCCCGAGTTCTGCGCAGGTTGTCACAAGGCCGCCATTCCGCGCGCGCTCGATGACTACAAATGGCTGCGCGCCTTCACCGTCTACGACGAGTGGCAGGGCGCCAGCTTCAGCAAGCAGTCTCCGCTGCCCTTCTATCGCAAAGACACCGCCTCCAACTGCCTGACCTGCCACATGAAGGCCGAGCCGCTGCCCGACGGCGCGTCTGACCCCGGCGCAAAGAACGGCATGCTCGTCAGCCATCGCTGGTTGGGCGGCAACACGCTCATGGCGGCCTACTACAACTACGACGAGCAGACAAAGAAGCTGGTGGACTTCCTGCGCAACGGGCCAGACAACAAAGGCGTACTCAACGTCGATCTCTTCGGCCTGGAAAAGGAAAGCGCCGAAGCCACGCCCCAGGACCAGGTGCTGGTCGCGCCGCTCGGGCTCACCAGCTTTTCGCTCGCTCCCGCGGAAACCCTCATTGCCGACGTGGTCATCCAAAACAAGGGCATCGGCCATTCGCTCATCCCCGAGCAGCGCGACTTCTACGAGGCCTGGGTCAACTTCGCCGTCAAGGACAGCTCCGGCAAAGTGCTTGCAGAGAGCGGCTTTCTGCAGCCCGACGGCAATCTGGATCCCTCAGTCCACTCCTTCACCAATCGCCTCATCAACAACAAGGGCGAGCTCAACGGGCTTCACGATATCTGGCATAACCGCGTTCTGGCCTACAACAACACCATCCAGTCCGGCCGTTCGCAGCTGGTGCGCTACCGCTTCCGTCTGCCCAAGGACATCTCCGGATCCGTCTCCATCACGGCCACGGTCAAGTACCGCCGCTTCAACCAGCAGTTTATTGACTACGCGATGGGCCAAAAGCACTACCCCGAGCCGATCGTCGAGATGGCATCGCAGACCCGCACCTTTCAGATCGGAGCAAATGCTCCCGCCACTCCTCAGGCCGACGAAAACCCGGAGTGGATGCGGTGGAACAACTACGGAATCGCCCTGCTGGACGCTCAGCAGTACGAGGCCAGTGTGCATGCCTTCGAGCGCGTCGCCGCCCTGCGGCCCGACTACGCGGATGCCTACACCAACATGGCCGTCGTGGAAATCTCCTGGGAGCGGTACACAGACGCGGGAGCCAATCTGGCCAAGGCGCTTACCCTGCTGCCCGGCGATCCGCGCGCCTTGTACTACCGCGCCATCGTCGAGCGCAATGCCGGCCATGTGCGCGAGGCCGTCGCGGACTTTCAGACGGTTCTGGCCAAGTATCCCCGCTCAAAGGACGCGCTTCGCGAACTCGGCTTCAGCTACTTCCAGCAGCATGACTACGCACAGGCGCGAGACGCCTATCTCAAGCTGCAACAGATCGATCCCGATGATCTGGCCGCGCACTACTCCCTCGCTATTCTGTACCGCCGCCTTGGCGAACGGCAGAAATCAGCCATGGAGTCTGCCAAGTACGCCGACCAGAAGGACGATCCCACGGCGAGCGTCTATGCGCTCGAGTTCCTGGGCAAGCACCCTGAGGTGGCCGCCGAAAGCGTCGCCTGGCACACCCACGACCTGACCGGCGACCCCATCAAGCGCCCCGCGAAGATCCAGTATCACTACATCCCCGGCGCCGGCCGCTAAGGCAGCGCCCCGCGCCTTCAACGGCCATCCGCGCCGCCCCTTCACGGCAGTGCGGATGGCCGTTCCCTTTTAGCAGGAGCTGCATTTCCCTCTTAGAAAATGCGGCTTTCACAAACACCTTGCAGAGACCGCCTCGTCGCGCTATTGTCCTTAAACAACCACCGCATCACCCAACCAGAGATTGCTTACCGCTTCTGAAACCGACCGAGGAGAGTTTGATGAAGATTACCGACACGATTGGATTGGTACTGAAGACCAAGGGCCAAGGCAAAGTGCTGTCCATTGCACCGGAACAGTCGGTTTTTGAAGCGATCCAGAAGATGGCGGAGTACGACGTGGGCGCCCTGCTGGTTCTGTCCCATAATCGACTGGTTGGCATCCTGTCTGAGCGCGACTACGCGCGTAAGGGCGTCCTGATGGGGCATCCCTCCAAGGAAACCCTGGTGCACCAGATCATGACCAGCCCCGTTCAGTTCGTTACGCCAAGTCACACAGTGGATGAGTGCATGGCCATGATGACCGAGCATCATTTCCGCCACCTGCCGGTGTTGCAGGGCGAGGAAGTGGTGGGCATCGTCTCCATCGGCGACCTGGTGAAGTGGGTCATCTCCGGCCAGGCCATTGCCATTCAGGCGCTGGAGGGCTACATCTCCGGCGCGTATCCGGCTTAAGCCCCTGCCTCATTTTTGTACAAGCTCACAAGGTGCCTCCGCCCGTTGTGACGGCTCGTAACGGGCGAAGCATGTCCGCGCATGTACTGCGCTTCTAATCCCAAGCGTCCAGCCCTTCAACGTGCGAGGCCGCCTTGCCGGGCGGCACAATGCCGTATTTCCCATCCAGAAACGCCTGCAACGGCTCCGGCAGCACCGCGGCCAGTTCCTGCCATGTCAGGACGTGCATGCGCGTGCGCATCTGAGCCGACCTGACCGCGGCCATCACGCGAAACCACGCTTCGCGCAAATCCGGACGACGCGCGTCGTGCAGCATACAAAATCGACAATCGTGTTCGTGCGCCGCCAGCACGTTGCGAATCAACTGATACGAGGCATAGCCATCCTCAAACAGCGCCTGACGGCCGCCGTCCGCTTCCCTGCTCAGCACTGCAGGCCGCGCTTCCTCGTAATCCTCCACCACCTGCGAGTCATCCTCGGGATACTCGCTTGCGACTCTCCATCGGCCGCTGCGTATCGCAGCCGCGGGCAACAGATCCCTGTCAAACACCTCGTCGAAATCCCGGTAGGCCTCCACGGCAGCACGCGCCCGGCTCTGGAAGTCCGCCTCGGTCAGCTTGGCCTCCACCAGCAGATCACCCAGCCGCATATCCACCTCGGTACGATCCGACCTGCCACCCGCAAGAGGCACCCGCGCTCTCCAGCCAAAGTGCGGCAACTCCGCCCGATGCAAACCCAGCAGGCTCTGCACGGCTTTGGAATCGCTGACTCCGGGAAAGCAGAAGATGTTCATCAGCAACGCATCCGAGCTCATGCAGGAATCGAGCTCACGCCAGCGCCGCTCGGCTTTGGGCAAAGACCGGCTGGCCTGCGCATGCACCTTGTCAAAACGCAGCAACCACTCCGGACGAGCCAGGATGGCTCGATACGCCCCATCCTGAAAGTTGCCGTGATGGTCGTCCTCCGGGGCGTACACAATCACAGGAAAGCTGCCGTAGCTCTCCACGTGAGCTTTGTCGCGGGCATAGGCCCGGTTGCGCAGGCCAATCTCCAGCCGCAGCCTCGCTGCATAGTGGCTAACATTCTGCGCCATCGCTCTCCTGCCCGTGCAGTCGCCTCCATCTGAAGTATGAACAGTCGGGCGGCCTGAAATGAGAAAATAAAAACCGTGACAGGCTCCTCCCGAATCTTCCCCGCACTCGCCGTAGCCACCGTGCTCACGATCACCACGTCTCTTCCCGCGCATGCCGCGTGGGGCTCCAGGAAGAAAGCCGCAGAGTTGGCCGGAGCCGCCCTCTATCGCGACAAGGGCTGCGCCCATTGCCACGGCGCAGATGGCTCAGGCACCAGGAAAGCCCCGCCGCTGAAAGATATCCGCAAGAAGAAGGAGTGGACACCGGACAAGATGACCCACCAGATTTTGAATGGTGGCCGGAAGATGCCCCCCTTTGCCGATTCTCTTACGGACCAGGAAGTCGCTCAAGTCATTGCCTATCTGCGCGCAAAGCACAAGCCGGTACCACCGCCCGCATCGGAAGCAGCCGCCGCAACGGAGTAGCCCCGCAAGGCACTCCGGTGCAGCCAGGGTAGCGGTTTCAAATGGAGACTGGGACGTTCGCTACACCCTCTACGCCGAAGATGCGGCGGTAGCGCTCCACTTCGTCGGTAGGCCCCATCGCTTTCGAGTAGTTGTCTGAGAGCTTGACGGCGGGACGACCTTCCACTTCGCTCAGTTTGCACACCAGGCTGACCGGGTCAAAGCTCATATCCCCGTGCGGGTTGCAATTTCGAAAGTCATTGGTCAGATAGGTTCCCCAGCCGGCGCTGAACCGGATGCGCCGCTCCGGCTTCCATTTGCGCTCGTCCAGAAAATCCCGGGCGGAGCGAAAGTCTGCCGGGGTGGATCCATTCTGGATCGTTCCGCCAAAATACGCATGCAGGCCAAGGATAAGATCCACATCCAGCGCATCCGAGGCAATCAGCCGCTTGTTGCGCGGGTCGCATCCCCGCAGGCGGAGCCAGTCAATGTACTCATCGCCAGCCAGGTAAGGATCCTTGCTGTCCATGCGTTGGCCGGTCCACTGTGCCATCCACTCCGGCGCGTTGCGCAAGAACTGTGTGGTTCCGAACGTATCCGGCAACAGGATGAGAAGCTCGCCCTGATAGGTCTGCTGCCATAGCTCCAGCAACCGGTACTGCGCCGATCGCAGCTCCTCCTCGGTGTTGGCCAGCGCGGCCAGCGCCATCGGCAGCTCATGTGCGTTGGTGCCGATCGCCTCCAGATCGTGCTTGTAGGCCAGATATGTGTTCGAGCTGCCTGCAAAGCTTGCGCCAAGCACGTCGCTCATGGCCTTGACCACGTATTCCTGCCACAGGAAGCTGTGCCTGCGCCGGGTTCCAAAGTCACTCACGTTCAGCTCCGGCACGCCCCGCATGCGCTCCATCTTTTCCCAGAGCCGCGTCTTGGCCCGGGCATACAAAATGTCGAGTTCAAACTCCGTCAGCCGCTTCAGGCTGGCGCGGGTCTTCAGCTCGTCGATTGCCGAGAGAGCGTAGATCTCCCACAGCGTCGTCTCTGTCCACAAGCCGTCAAACCGGAGAGAAATCTGTCCGTCCTGCACAGACAGCTCGTAGTCCGAGAGTCGAAAGTCATGTTCAAGCCATGTGAGAAATGCCGGCTCAAAGATGCCGCGCTTCCCATAGAACGTGTTACCGGCCAGCCAGATCAGTTCTGATTTGTGCAAGCGCAGCCTGCGCGTGGAGTCGAGCTGCTCGCGCAACTCATCCACATTCACAATGCGCCCCAGCGGCACGGCGGTCGATCGATTCTGCAGGGAAAACACGGTGCGCGTGCGTGGAAAATGCTTCCAGATGAACTGGAGCATCAGCAGCTTGTAAAAGTCTGTATCCAACAGGGAACGCGTAATCGGATCCAGTTCCCAGTTGTGGTCATGCGCGCGCCTGGCCAGGTTGATGATCACATTTGCACCTGTGGTCTTTCGTCAACGGAGGTCAGCTTTCTGTCTGCGCCAGATGCGCTCCGCAGGAGCGCCTCACAATCAGCTTTGTGGGCACCAGTACATCGCGAATGGGCAACTCAGGATGCTCCAGGCGCTCCAGCATGGTCGCCATCGCCACCGTGCCGATGCCGGGGCAATCCTGATGGATGGTGGTGAGAGGCACCGGCAGCAGATTGGCATATCGCACATCGTCCATTCCCACGATGCGCACCTCTTCGGGAATCCGCACACCAAAGGCGAGAAACGTCTGCATCAGCCGCGCCGCCGTAAGGTCATTGGCGCAGACAATGCCCTCAGGGCGCGCGGTATTCAACATTCTGCGGATAAGCGGTTCGTCCTGCGGGCTGCCACGCCAGACCGGCTCATAGTCCGGCTTTACGCCAAAGTTGCGCAGCGCCTCAAAAAAGCCGGTAATGCGCGCATCCACGGTGTTAGCCGCATTCTGCTCTCCCAGAAAGACCAGGCGTCGCACTCCCAGCCCTAGCAGATGCGCGGTTGCCATGTATCCCGCGCGCCGGTTGTCGATGCCGACAAGATCATGGGCAGACCGGTCAGGATAGGGCATATAGCAGCGGTCGAGCAGCACGATAGGAATCTGCGCCCGCTCCAGCATGCGCGCAATGCGGCGATTGACGGCATCCTTTTCAGAAGTCAGTTCCAGCGGCGCAAAGAAGACACCCGCCACTTTTTGCGCAATAAACGACTGCACCAGTTGCTCGGCATCCTTGGCCGTATCGTTCGCCGGATTGGAGGCGTTGCCCCACAACAGCGCATCGGGCCGCGCAAAAGGCGACCGCATCATGCCGTGGCAGATCGGTTCGAAGATTTCCGTCATGCCAAGCTCGGGAATCAGCAGGCCAAAGGTACGCCCGGTGGAGAACTGCTGCCCCTGCACATGCGTGCCTGCCCCGGGCCTGCGCGTGACCAGTCCCATGCGCTGCAAATCCAGCACAGCCTTGGCCACCGTAATGCGCGAGGCATCAAACAGCTTGCCAAGCTCGGCCTCGCTGGGTAAACGATCTCCAGGCTTGAGTTGGCCCGTCTGAATGCTGTTCAGAAGGTGCTCAAAAACTCGCCGATGTTTGGCGATCCGATCCGCGGGGTTCACCTGAGGCGGAGGCGGCATTTCGCTCGTCGATTTGCGTGGTCCTGCCATCCGAGTCCTTTCACTCCAGGCCTTTACAGGATGGCCGGATCTCAGAATTGACCTGAAAATGACACTACCGGATTCCGCATAATTTGTCGATGCAATTAAGCGGTAAATTTACCCGCGACTCGAAAGATACGTACACACATTTCCCGCAATACGGCACGTAGGGTCCGGTAGTCGCGAGCCGGAAACCTTCGCCTAAGGATGATTGTGATGCATAGGCATCGCTATCTTTGTCTTGCCAATCTCAAACGGCTTCAGCACGACGGGCTCCAGCTGATTTGAATCCTCGCAAATGTGATAGCCGCGATCCACTGCAACATCGTGGAACTGCTGTCGAATCCCGGATGCAGGCCACCATATCTCTATCTCGCGCACGCTCGCGGCCCGGCCGACACCGATGTGCTGGCGCATGGGATTCCCGCCGAAGCTGGACACCGAACCCACTGCTCGATAGATGGACCGTTCACGGCCATTTTCGACGACCGTGAGCTTGATTCGCGCACCATAGGCTGCGCGATTCGAGCGGACTCCCTGCAGCATCAGGGTGACCCAATGATTCCCGTGGCCGGGGTTGCGGTAGAGCGCGGCATGAAATCCGTCGCCCGGAAAGGCCCCGCCCAGTTCTTCCATCACGTCCTCATTGCCGTTGTTTTCCAGGTCAGCAAATGCAATGGCATGCCCCTTCTGCAGGTTGCCAAAGCCGCCGGAGGTCGTAACGTCCTGAAAGAATTTGCCCTGGTCGTTGCGAAACATTCGCTTGGGCATCAGCGCCTCAAACGATGGGTCGCCCAACCCGGTGTAAACATCGAGCCAGCCATCGTTATCCAGATCACCGAAGTTCGCCCCCATCACGGTGATGGAGCGGTCCAGTCCGGCCGCGTGCGGCACCCGCGTAAAGGTGCCGTCGTGGTTGTTGTGAAAGAGCAACGAGTGCGAAGCATGGTCAGGCTTGCCCAGCTCAAACGAACCGACATCTTCCATGGACTGGGTGGAGTAGCCTCCGGCAAAAATGTCGAGCCAGCCATCATTGTCGTAGTCAAAAAACCATGTAGGAAACGTGTAGCGATCCCCGCCCAGACCTGCCTGCTCCGTGACGTCGGTCCACTTCCACGCGCCGGACTCCGGGTGCGCTGGATCCTGGGGGCCGTCGTTGCGGAATAGAAAGCTGCTGCCGAACATGGTGGAGACGTAGAGATCCGGACGCCCGTCGTTGTTGTAGTCGCCCCACGCCACGCCTTTCACAAAACCCAGGTTTGCGCCGAGCAAATCGCCCATCCGGGTCTGCGGTCCACCGGGAGCCTTCACCTCGGTAAACGTTCCGTCATGATTATTGTGAAAGAGTTGCGATGGGTGCACATCGCCCGGCTTTGACTCGTGCCCCACAAACAGATCGAGCCAGCCGTCGCCGTCGTAATCGGCCCACGCAGCCGTCTGTCCGGGCCCGTTGACCAGCAATCCTGCCTCCTCGGTCACGTCGTCGAAGGTGCCGTCTCCATTGTTCCTGAGGAGGGACATCGGATACTCCCCGAACTTGCCCCACCAGCCGCCGCGAAGCACCAGCACGTCGGGATGGCCGTCATTGTTGTAGTCCGTGAGCACGATGTTGAGCCCACCGATTTCGTCGGCCAGCCCCGCTTCCTTTGTGCGATCGGTGAACGTGCCGTCGCCGTTGTTGTGCAGAAAGTGCATGGGGTCCAGCGGTCCGGAGGAGGACAGCAGAATATCGAGCAGCCCGTCGCCATCGAAGTCCTCGATAATCAGGCCCCCGGAGCGTCCAAAGACATCCACACCAGCCAGCGAAGCAACGTCCGGAAAGTATCCAATGTCGTAGTCGGATTCAAACAGCGAGGGAGATGCAAGCCACTTCTTCGGCACATCCTGCGGATAGCGCCCGAGCTGCATATACGCCAGATTCAACAGCCACCGGCAGAGATTGCTCTCCGGATCCAGTTCCAGCGCCTTTGTGTACTCGCGCACCGCCCCCTCGGCTCCGCGCGTCTTTGTGTGGATGCCTCCACCGCGCAAGGGAAAGTTGCAACTGAGCGCGTTGTGCATGCCGATGCAGTTTTCCTGCTCGCCAAGGCGCAGATAACTGAGGGCCAGCAATTTGTGCATCTCAAACTGCAGGGGCCGCGGCAACTGGTCCAGATGCGTTTGCACATGCTGGAAGAGCGTTTCCATGGTATCTACGGCGCGATCGCTGCGTCCGGCGCGCAACTCCTCATTCGCCAGTTCCATGCGCACCATGATCTCGTCGTTCAGCGAGAGGGGCTTGGTGAGAACAACCTGGAGATACACTGTTCGCTCAAATGGCTTATTCGGATCCGACTTCCAGTCATAGGCGTCAAAGATGGCCCGCAACCGCTGTCCCATGCGCCGGGCTCCCTCGCCGTGCGGCAGGGGAGCCACTGGGGATGGATACTGCGCAGCTTGTGCCCCGGCGGTCGCGCATGCGGCGCAAACGATCAGAACGGTGAGCAGGAGCCAACGCTGTGATTGCATGAATCTCACGCCTCAATTGCCGCGGCAATCTGAGCCCGCACGGCCTCAGACAGGGGCGGCATCGCGCCGGACTGGGACGCCACCCAGCTCCCCCAGCGATTCCCTGCTTCGTTCAGCATGGCCAGGCCTGCTCCGTGCAGCATGTAATGCGTCAGGGCCGCGGTAAACGCATCGCCCGCGCCGATGGTGTCCGCCACCTTGGTGGAAACCCCGGGGTGCTCATGCCACTCATCCCGCGCAACAAGCAGGCTGCCATGGCCGCCGCGCGTAATCGCGATGAGTTGCAGCGTGGGGAACTCCGCAAGCAGACGCTCGGCGCCTGCGCGCAGTGCAATGGGAGCGCCGCCTTCTTCCACGGGCAAACCGAGCAGAGAGAGGACGAGCGGCACCTCTGCATCGTTCATCTTCATCACGCTGGCCAGTTCCATGGACTCCTGTACAACCTCGGCGGATATGAACGGAGCGCGCAGGTTGACGTCAAAAACCCGCACGCACTCTCTAGACGATCTGGCCACGAGCGTCTGGATGGTCTTGCGGGAGCGCAGGCTGCGCTGCGCAAGCGAGCCAAAGCAGATGGCGTCTGCCCGCTCGGCAAGCTGCATCCACTCATCCGACAGCTCAAGAAAGTCCCATGCGACGGGCTGGTGAATCACATACTCCGGCTGGCCATGGCTGAGAGACACGGTTACCCGGCCCGTCTCATGCTGGGGATCCACCTGCAGATGGCCGGCATCGACAGGCAGCGGATCCAGCACCTCCACAGCCCTCCGGCCAAAGTCGTCGCGGCCAATGCGGCTGAGCACAACCGCGTGATTGCCGAGACGACCGGCCATGACAGAGAAGTTTGCCGGTGCGCCACCAAGACGCGGCCCCTCGGGCAATACGTCCCACAACAACTCACCCATTCCTAGAATCAAATGCGGCTCTCTCAAAGTCTTGCTCCTGCAAAGATTTGGGCTTGGTCCGCCCGGGTCATGTTTCATTTGTCATGGCAAATGAATACACAATTCGACCCTTGCAATCACTTTCTCTGAGCAAAGCCCCTTCGTCAACAACTCTCTTGCAGAATTTTGCGATTAGCTGGAGGATGGCCCCGGACGAGCCCCCATCCAGCGCCAGATGGAGCAGTCCTCGTAGTCAAATGCAGCGTATTCGCCATCGGGCTGGTTGTTCAGGATCGCGCGATCGGCCTTGGCGTCGGCTGGTGACCGCCTGATCCTGCCAAGAAAGAGCCTGACGAATCCGCTCTGCTGCTCAAGGATGCCTTCCTGTTCGTTGTTGACGTAGATCAGATCCAACTGGCCGGGCCTTGCGGCAAACGCGCTGGCCAGGCTGCGGAGCACGCGGCGCATCACAACAGGACCAAAGGGATTGAAGAGGAACACAAGGCATGGCCCTTTAGGAAAGTGGAAGGAAGCCGCATCCCGGCAGGAAAAGCGCATCGGCGCCCGCGCTCGCCCGGATGCGCGCCAGATAGCGGCGTTCCGGCGAGCGATACGCGCCAGGGTGGGGTGTAACTCGACGCCGAGGGCAGCGCGAAAAGGGAGTTCCGCAGCCAGCAGCACCGCCCTGCCCATGCCGGCGCCAACGTCCACAAACGTGAAATCGCCGAGAGGAGCCGCAGGCTGGCTGCGCTGCCAGCGGCGGATAAGGGCATGCAATACGGACGGCGCAACCCCGTAGTACGCGGTCGCATGCCGATCGTGCCGATGGCCGGTTGCAAGGTGCCGCCCTGCTATCAAGCCGCTCGTTCGGACTCCATGTTCCAGATCGAACGGATGCCGCATAAAGCCCTCGTTCACGGTGAGGCCCGGCAACAGCCTGCGGGATTTTTCGTGTCTCTGCATCTCCAATTTCGCGCTTACCCCTGCCTGCATTCGCAATGGCCTTGAATCGGAAGTCAACCGCATCCCGACTCACCATCGTCTCATCCGGAATTTCACATTCGCTGCTCTTTGCAGACATACCTCCCCATGCGCAATCCGTCGCCCCGTACCTCCGCTGGCACCGCCGCCGTGTGCGCAGCGCACAGGCAAAGTGACATAGGTGGGCGAATCGCGATACGCTGGAGGGTATTCGCGAAGCACGCGACGAAGGAGCATTCGCATCCCCATGCCAATTCAAACCACATCCAAAATATGGCACAACGGCAACCTTATTCCCTGGGAACAGGCCACCATCCACGTGATGAGCCACGTGATCCACTATGGCTCCAGTGTGTTTGAGGGTATCCGCTGCTACGCTCAGCCGCAGGGATCCGCTGTTTTCCGGCTTCCGGAGCACATGCAGCGCCTGCTGGACTCCGCCAAGATTTACCGCATGGAGCTGCCTTTTACCCTGGATGAGCTTTGCGCTGCCGTGGTGGATCTGATTGAAGCCAATGGGGTTGCACCTTGCTATATTCGCCCCATCGCACTGCGTGGCTATGGGGAGATCGGCGTGAGCCCCAAGGGTTCGCCGATCGAGGTTTATATCGCCAACTTCCCGTGGGGCAAGTATGTAGCTGGTCATGGCGGCGCGGATGTGTGCATCTCCAGCTGGAACCGCCTGGCCCCGAACACGATGCCCGCGCTGGCCAAGGCCGGCGCCAACTACATGAACTCGCAGCTCATCCGGATGGAGGCCGATATCAACGGCTACGCCGAGGGCATCGGGCTGGATGTGAACGGGCTGGTGAGTGAAGGATCGGGAGAAAACGTGTTTGTGGTGCGCAACGGCGTCATCTACACCCCGCCGCTGGCCAACTCCGCCCTGTCTGGCATCACACGAGACAGCGTGCTGACGATTGCCCGCCACCTGGGGCTGACGGTCATTGAGCAGTCGATTCCGCGGGAGTTGCTATACATCGCCGACGAGGTGTTCTTCACGGGTACTGCGGCCGAGGTTTCTCCCATCCGCTCCATTGACCGCATTGTGATTGGCGACGGCAAGATTGGCGAGACGACGAAGAAGATCTCCGACGAGTTCTTCTCGATTGCCAACGGGCTGAAGCCGGACCGCTTTGGATGGCTTACCCCGGTGAAGGTGAACGCCAGCGAGACTGTAAGCGCGTAAGAATAGATCAGCAGCAAGCGGGCGGCCGTATTGGCCGCCCGTTTCTTTTTTGACGAAAAGAGTTCCTGTTGCAGGACTTTAACCGTGGAGTGTTTAGAATCGTTGCATGCGCGCGAAGCTCCGCTCTCTTCCCTTTCTTTTGTTGGTTTGCCTTGTTGCTTTAGCTACGGTTTGCCTGCCGGTCGCGACAAATGCCCAGGTGTATGCGGGCCGTCCCAAGCTGATTGTGATTGTGGTCATCGATCAGTTCCGCGGGGACTATCTGAACCGCGACCGGGCGCTGTTCAAGGGCGAAGGCTTCCGGCTATTCATGGATCAGGGAGCGTGGTTCACGGATTGCTACTACGACTACGCCAACACGAAGACGGCTCCCGGCCACTCCACCATTGGAACAGGTGCCTATACGGACGGGCATGGAATTGAGTCGAACGAGTGGTGGGACGCCTCGCGGTCCGACGTGCACAAGGTCACCTCCGTTGAGGATGAGCGCTACCAGCTTGTGGACCTGCCCGCATCGCTGATTCCCGCCAACCAGCCGGGCGCCGGGCCGGATGCCCTGCACTACCTGATCGGTGCGTCTCCGCGCAATTTACGCGCGACCACGCTGGGAGATGAGTTGCGCCTGGCCACGCAGGGACGGGCGCGGGTGTTCGGCGTATCGCTGAAGGACCGGGCGGCGATTCTGCCGGCGGGACAGGCCGCCAACGGCGCATTCTGGATCGAGCCCTCGACCGGGCTGTTCACCACTTCCACCTACTACATGCAGCATCTGCCGGAGTGGGCCAAGGCCTTTAACGCCAGTGGGCGCATTGAGCAGGCGGAGCATGAAGCAAATGCCGCTGGGACAACGCAGTTCTTCGAGCTTGTAGGCAGAACTCCGGCCGCCAATCGCTACGAACTGGACTTTGCCAAGGCGCTGATCACGGGCGAAAAGCTGGGACAAAACGGCGTGACGGACCTGCTGACCATTTCGCTTTCCGCGAATGACATTCAAGGGCACCAGTTCGGGCCGGATTCGGACTCGGAACAGGAGATGATTCTGAGCCTTGACCACGACATGGGAACCTTCTTCACCTGGCTGGACCAGAACATCGGCCTGAAGAACACGTGGCTTGCCCTGACCGCGGACCACGGGGTGGCTCCGGTGGCGAGCCAAGCCGCAAAGCTGGGCATTGACTCGGGCATGGTGAATCTGGAGACGCTTTACGACCAGCTGAACAAGGCGTTGAACGCCCGCTACTCCCGCGGCCAACAGGTGGACTACCTGATGCCGGGGCCGGAACTGCCGTATATCGTGCTCAACAAGAAGGCCTTCCAGAAGGTCCACATTGACGAGCAGACAGCGGAGAATGTGGTGGCTTCGTTGTTGCCGAAGGCGGTGGAAGACCAGGCGCCCAAGCCGGCTGGGCCGCTGCCTCTGCAACAAAGGATGCCGCCCGCGCCGCAGGTGGCGGATGTTTATACGCGGCTCCAGTTGGCCAACGGCCAGGTGCCACCCACGGAATGGGGCCGTGAGCTTGAGCACAGCTACACTTACCACGGCAATTGGTACGTAATGCTGGTGCTCGGGGCCTACCAGATGGAGGATGTGCGCTCGTGGGGAGGAACGACCCACTTCAGCCCCTGGAACTATGACCGGCATGTTCCGCTCGCCTTCTACGGGACACCGTTTATCCCCGGCGAGTATCATGAGAAAGTGGCTCCTGTGGATCTGGCAGTCACGTTCGCCTCGCTGGCCGGGGTGAACCGGCCCTCAGCGGCTGTAGGTCGAGTGCTGACTGAAGCGCTGAAGCCCGTCCACGGCACCAATCAGTAAAAACCATGATTGCCAAGGAAGATTGCCGCTCGTGAAACCCGACATGAAAGTGCAGTTGGCCGGCTTGGAACTCTCCAACCCGGTCATAGCCGCCAGCGGCACCTTTGGCTACGGTATTGAATTTGAAGAGATTGTCTCGCTGGAGCGCATAGGCGGCTTCGTCACCAAGGGTATCTCGCTGCAGCCGCTGAGCGGCCATCCGCCGCCGCGAATTGTGCAGACGGCTTCCGGCATGCTGAACGCAATCGGTCTGCAGAATGTGGGCGTCGATGAGTTCGTGGCGCGCAAACTGCCTTCGATGAGCCGCTACCCAAAGTGCAAGGTGTTTGTAAACGTCTTTGGCTACACTGAAGCCGAATACGTGGCAGTGATCGAGCGGCTGAATGAGGCTGCGGGCATCGCGGCCTATGAGCTCAACGTCTCCTGCCCGAACGTGCACGCCGGCGGAATGGCCTTTGGAGCGGATCCGGGATCGCTGGAGTACCTAGTTCGATGTGCCCGCGCTGCAACCACGCGCCCATTGATTGTGAAGCTGTCGCCCAACGTCACCTCCATTGCGCAGATGGCAAAGATTGCCGAGAAAGCTGGAGCCGATGCGGTGAGCCTGGTGAATACATTCCTGGCGATGTCCATCGATCCAGAGACGCGCAAGCCGCGGCTGAGCAATGTAACGGGAGGGCTCTCCGGGCCTGCCATTAAGCCCATTGCTCTGCGCATGGTCTACGAAGTTGCGCGTGCGGTCTCCATCCCGGTGATCGGCATGGGCGGCATTGTTACCGCCGAAGATGCGGTTGAATTCCTGCTGGCCGGTGCAACAGCCTTGCAGGTGGGAACGGCAAGCTATGCGGACCCTCGCGCTGTGGAACGCCTGGCTCGCGGACTGGAATCATGGTGCCGCGGTCATCATGTGGAGCGTGTGTCGAGCTTGACAGGCGCGCTGGATCTTTCCCGTCCCTGATTCGCCTCCCTGTCGCTCCTCAATAAATGACAGGATTCGTATGCTGAGCAGAGTATGGGATGCGGGTTGTTCGCAGAGCTATTTCGGCTCCCCGTACGGCACTTCGGCCGGTCTTTCCACGGACCCGCTCGTGAGGACGGGCTTGCTTCCATCCTGCGTTTCGATGGCGCTGTCGGTAATGGACCAGTTTCTGGCATTCGCAATTACACCGGCCGTTGCCGCCTGGATGTGAAGATGATCGAGCCGGAAGTTATCCAGAGTCGCATTCGGATAAGCGCTCACATCAAAGGCCCGCCTGGCGCCGGTTGCCTTGATGTTCCAGATGTGCACGTCGCTGAAATGCGGCAATCCCTGCGCCTCGGGCACAGGCGTGGTCAGCGTCTTCCAGTAGCTCGGAATATCTTTCATGCCGGTCGGCAACGTTGCGTAGCTGTAGTTCGGGTTCCAGTTCATGGTGATGTGGATCGGAATTGCAACGCCCTCAAGATCCAGATCATGGATGCGGATGTCATGCGCAAAGCCGCCGCGCGTATGCGCTGATTTGAAGAGAACTCCAGACGGAACTCCGCTGAGCGCAGTAATGTGATCGACCTCGATGTTGCGGAAGCCACCCGAAGTTTCGCTTCCGATTGTTATGGCGGCTGCACCGTGCCGCACAATCGAGTCCCGAATCGTGATGTCTTCCGTAGGCCGATTCACGCGCAGTCCATCTGAGTCGCGACCGGACTTCAAACAGAGCGCATCATCATTCACATCGATATCGGCATGCTCCACCAGAATCGCACGGGATGAATCAATATCCACGCCGTCCGTACTAGGCCCCTTGCCTCCAACGTTGTTGCGAATCGTGATCCCATCGACGTGCACATCGTGCGAATACAAAATCTGCACTGTCCAGAACCCGGAACGCGTGAGCAGGAGCCCGCCGCCAATGCGCACTGCAGAGGAGTTCTGAACCAGGAGCAATCGCGGACGGCGTGCGTCATAATCCGAGGCCCAGCGCAATCCCATGGGCTCATACTTTGCGCGCAGATCCCAATAGGACTTCCACCAGATTGCCCCATCTCCGTCGATGGTTCCCTTTCCGGTAATCGCCACGTCGTGCTGATCTCGCACATTGATCAACGCCGCCGGCCAGCTCATTTCGATGCCCGCCACCCGTGTGGGCAGCATCGGATAATCCTGAAGACTCGGTGAGCCGATCAGAGTCACGCCTGCTGGCAGATCGAGAGTCACCCCAGACTTCAAAAAGAGAGAGCCTGTGCGGTATGTTCCCGGATTCACGGTCGCAGTCCCGCCCACAGCCGCGGCAGCATCGATGGCCTTTTGAATTGCGGCCGTCTGCATGCCGGATCCGTCTCCCTTGGCCCCGTAGTTATTCGCGACAAACACGCTTGGAGTGGCGCAGGCAAGGGTTGCGGTCAGGCACCCGAATAACAGCGCAATCACATTCCGCTGACGCGTGGACCTCATCGAGCAGACTCCTCTTCCACAGTTACGGGACCGAACAGACCGGACGGAATCGGCTGCAGGTTATCCATATCCTGCGGGACAAAGCGCTTTCCGTACCTGGCGTAGAGCGCGGAATAATCGCGCGGGGGCTGACCTGCCAGTTCATTGATGGCCGTGTTATAGACCCGCACTTCCACAAGATTCTTGCCCGTGTTCACGGCCGAAGTGATGTCCAGACGATACGGTGGATGCCATAGCGATCCGACACGGCGGCCATTCACCAATACGATTGCTGCTTCGCGGATGGGCGGATCCAGCAGCGCATGCATTCCACTGGCACCGGGCGGACGCGAGTCAACCGTGGGGCTGCCTGTTCCGAAGTTGAGATAGATATGACGGCCCTTTCCCGGCGTTCCGGAAAGTTGGATATTGCGCGTATAGACGGCCTCGCCGGAATAGAAATTCTTGCCGGGCAACGTCGTCCAGGAGTCTAACTGCGAGAGCGCCTGCTTCTGCGTACTACCCGGGAATTGAACATCCCACCCACGGCTCACATCCGAAAGCGTGCGCGCAGCAGGAGAACTCTCACTTGCCTCTGCTGTGCAATTCTCTGCTGGACTGCTTTCGCACTTCGCACTCAACACAAAGACGCGGGACTCATAAGGTGCAAGACGAATGGCTGTCTTCGGCTGGCCGCTGCTCCGAGTAGCTTGCATGATCTTCCCGCTATCGGGGTCCAAAGCCGTGATAAAGTGCCCTGCTGATCGGAATTGGATCGTCCCCTGAATCGGCATGTTGCTCGTGTTCGCTACAAAGTACACGTCCCGGTCGCTCAGTTTGCGATGGATGAATCCAAGCCCTACAACAGATCCCGTTGCCTCGATATCCGGTGGAAGCGCATGGTGCAGCAGATCCGTCAGTTCACTGGTGGAATGAATCAGCATTCCCGCATGACCGCTGGACTGAAAAAGCTCTGCGGACAGAGCCGCTATCCTGGGCGAGGATGCCTGGTCCATTAGACCCGGAGCCAACGACGGCGCCTTCCCCAGAGCGATCAGCTTTCCGCCGCGCGCAACGTAGTCTGCGATTCGATTGTAAGTTGCCAACGGAATGCGATCCGTTGGCGGAAGAATGAGTACCGGGTATGGGATCGCATTCAGATGGTCGATCGTCTTCGCATCAATGTAGTCGATGTTGTAACCGGCATCGAGAATCGTAGACATCAACTCCGGTGTGATTCTCGTTCGCATCTCGTTCGTCACTGAGACATGTCCGGGACGAAAAGCTGCCTGGGCATCATCTTCGGGCAGAAGAATCGCAATGTCGTTCGCGGGCTTTCCCTGACGCAGCAGCCAGCTGACTCTCTGCAGATATTGCATGACATCTGGCATTACCGGAAACCACGGATTATGCGAATTGAAGACGGCCGCTGCATAAAACGCCCAACCCGGTTCACCGGCCTTGGACGGCGAATAGGGATAGCCATGACCAACAAGCTGGTTCACCCCCGACAGGAACATGCGATCGGCTTCTGCCTTCATATCCAGCGGAGTGGCACGAAATACAGGCGAGTGCAGCCACGTCCATGTTTCAGCAGAGGTCACATTGCGGCCATAGAGATGGCTTGCCGAGCTGGCCCAGCGCGTGAAAGAAAATGCACGCCACTGGGGACCTTCTCCCTCAGGGAGATTCGGCACAGACTCATCTGCAAGCGTTACGGCGGGCTCTCCGTAGGTTTGCGAACGAAATTGCGTATGATGCGCTTCGGCGAACTGCGTTAATGGAGAAAGATAATTTTCTCGAATCAAATCGGAGAGGGTCTCTCCCCAGTCATGGCGCACGGACTGCGCCTGAATCGAGTCTCCGGCTAGCAATTCCGGCAGGTGCGGAATCAGATCGTAGCCGCGCAGCCTGCGAAACTCGGCAGGGAGATCGCGAGTCCAGTCAGCGCCGTACACCTCAAGTGAGTCAGAAAAGACGGAGTGCGGCGGCTGATTGCCGAATGCATTCAGAAGGGGCGTTGCAACGTCCGCGAGATGCTCATCAATTGCGGGCCGCGAGAAATGATCCAGGACGTACCCTTCTGCTCCGTAGGCCGCACGCTTCACCTGTTGCCGCGTGTGGCTTGCGATGAAGAATATCTCTGTCTGCGGTCCTTTTGCTGGAATCAGCGAGCCACCTGGCAGAGCGATTTGTCGCACGGACGCAATCTCCAAATTCTGCGGAGATCCCGGCGCGACAAATGCCGCAATCAGCTTATCGCCTTCTGCGAGCGAGGGCACAGCAGGCGTGCTCGTAGTGACAGGCATTGTCACCACCTTGAGCCGGCCCGCCGCCAGATCCAGCGTCGTTTTGGGT
The DNA here is from genome assembly GCA_021781495.1 of Acidobacteriota bacterium. Lineage (GTDB taxonomy): Bacteria > Acidobacteriota > Terriglobia > Terriglobales > Acidobacteriaceae > Telmatobacter. The sequence goes on from JAJXWS010000015.1 coordinate 38,178, forward strand.
CCTCCGTAAGGCCATCCGCTACCCAGAGTAATATCCACTCGCATGCCGAGAGCTCGGGCAGTGGCATTTGCAAAGGAGACATCGCCAAGAAACTCTGGAGAGAGATAGGGGAAATTTCGAAAGCCTTTGAAGGAATTGTCGAGAGCCAAGGGATAAACCGGCTGAATCTCCACGCCGCCGATTCCGGCCTTGCTCATGGCCTCAAGCTCTCGCTGCAATTCCTGTCGGGTGACTGCGGGGCCAAACCACCACCAGCGCATAATCGGGCGTGCATTCGCGGGCGGATTCATGAATCCCCGATACAACTCCGTCTCTACCTGCTGGGACGGAAGCGCAATCGGACTCACCGCAAGAAGCAATGCCACCAGCATTCTGACACGCATGCGTGTTGCTGAGGACGAACCTGGCTGAAACGACCTACGCTGAAACAACTTCATATGGCTGCCTGTCACACACACTAAGGGTTTTCACTTCGCTGCTGAGCCCGGAAACTCCAGCTCGCCTGTTCACAGAATTACTATTTGCCGGCACCATCGGCCGTCGAGGTCCGTCGAGAAGGCACAGTATCCGCAAGGCCGCCAAAGAAACTGCTTATGCGGCGCGACACACCATGAGCGATTGCTCTGCATGGATGTGCTCCCCCCGCTTTGGCCTGTAGCGAACTACGCCACGATTTCAGGACGAAACTTGCCGAATCCTGAGCGTCTACAATTTATAAAACGTTGCGTTTGCAATTGGCAACTATTTCTCGATTGAAAACTCCACTTTGTGAAGGTGCACTCGAATGCTGTGCCAGGCGTGGCTTGGGCTGGTTGAATACTTCACGTAGCGCTACTTATCCACACGACTGCACTGCAGGGCAAAAGATTACGGATGTGCGCTGGGAAGCAGAACGACATGGTTTCCATCCGGATCAGAAACGGAGATTGAATGCCGGTTCTTCTGAAACTTGAGATGCGCAGACGACAGTTGATATTCCGCCTTCTTGAGACTGGCCACCACGAAGTAGATTTGAAACTCGCCGGGGTCTGATTCGGTGAGATTTGAAATTTCAATCTGCGAAGTGGAATCACCGGGAAGAACGAGCCATGTGCCGGCTTCCGCATGTCGCGTGAGCGGTGCGTGCGTTGTTTGGAACGCCAGTTTATCCAGATAAAACGCACGGGCCGCAGTGGTGTTCCGCATGCCGATGCTGACACCGACAAAGCTGCTTGAGATGCGATTTGCACCCAGATGCTTTCCCCGGTCATTGGAGTGCATGGAACCCGGCATGTACTGCGTGTATTCCAAATTCTGGTTCTCTGGCCCGCGCATCGTGAACAGAAGATTGCCAGCGCCTGCGCGACGAACATCCGTTGGCGACAGGCCTCGCGCCGTGTACGCACGCTGCAGAGCATTCAAATCCTTCGATTCAAAGCATACGTGCATGAACCCCACCTGCTGCGATGCATTCTCCCTGGGGTAAAGTTCGATGAACTGCCGATCGTTCACTTTGAGGAACGCCTCAGTTGGAATGCCGTTCTTGCTCCGTGCAAAGGCCTGCTCAAAACCAAGTGCTGCATAGAAGTCACGCGATTTCTCAAGGTCAGATACGCGGATCGCCACGTGCGCGATTCCGTCCAAATCAGGAACTGGTGCTGCTGTTTGTGCTGCACACAATGGTGCGGCACCAACCAACTGAATTGCGCACAGAACTGCAATGGCACACCGAAGCATCATGCTCGACAGCACGTTTCTCATCTGAATTTCCCCTCGAAGATCATGCGCCGAAGACGCCTTCCCATTGCTGTTCCTGCGCGAAAGCAGTGTACCACGCAGTATTTTTGCCCAAGGGTAAGACGATCTGTCGCTTACAATCAGGGGGATCGTCGATGCAGCTCAATTCCACCCAGAGCTATCTATTCATGCAAAATTGTGCCCGCGCTTTCTTCTTCTCATTCCTACTGCTCTTCAGCGCAATACCTGATCACGCACAGCAGGCCTGGCAGCACCTTCAAATACCCACAGCGCACTCGATTGCACGCCGTTGGGCTGAACCAGCTCCAGAGTATGGACCCGAGCCGTACTACGGGCTCAACGGAAGCGTAACGATCGAACAGATCGGGCGTGACCTGGACACAATGCATCGCATGGGCTTTCAGGCGGTCACTGTACAAGCAGGTTACGGAATGCTGTTCGCCTACCTGTCCGACGAATACTTTGCCTTCTTTCGCAAGTTTGTGCTGGAAGCAAAGAGACGGCATATGCGCGTATGGATTGTGGATGATGCCGGCTATCCAAGTGGATTTGCAGGCGGGCGCTTCACCACCGATGCTCCGGCTCTGCGCATGCAGGCGCTCGAGATTGAACAGAGAATTCCGGTTTCTGCTGGAGCGCATGTGAAGATGCACCTGTCGAACACAGTAGTAAGCGCGGCCGCCGTGAATCAATCAGGCTCTGCCATGCCCGTTCCGCTGACGGATTCGACCTTGGACTGGACAGCACCTGAAGGCGATTGGACACTGCTCTTGGCAGCCCACGAATTTCGCACTTCTCCTACACGGTCTGACACGAATCCACATCGTGTGAAGGACGCTTCGCAGTCACTGGAAGACTATCTCAATCCGCAAGCGACACAGCAGTACCTTGCATTTACGCACGAGCGATATAAGCGATTTGTCGGGGATGAGTTTGGAAAAACAATCCTTGGCTTTCGCGGAGATGAGCCTGACTACTCAATCAGTGGCCTGCCCTGGACGCCTGCATTCTTTGAAGAGTTTCGCAGATTAAAGGGCTACGATGTTCAGCCGTACGTCGCGATGTTCGCACAAACGCCATCGCACAAGCAGACGCTGCCCACAATTCATCTGACGGCGGAACAACTCAGAATTCAAGCGGACTACTATGATGTGTTTTCTCAGATGTTCGCGAAGAGCTTCTTTGAACCTCAAGGTCAATGGTGTGCTGCAAACCACCTCGAGTATCAGGTTCATCTGAACCACGAGGAATCACAGATGGATCTGGTTCGCAGCGAAGGCGACTTCCTACGCGATATGCGTCTGGTCCAAGTTCCCGGCATTGACGCAATCTGGCATCAGATATGGAAGGATACGATCTCGGACTATCCTCGACTTGCAAGCTCTGCTGCTCATCTGTACGGACGACCGCGCTCCTTCACGGAAAGCTTTGCTGCCTATCGCCCCAATCCAGACGTCGATATGGCCCGCTACATTCTGAATGAGCAATTTGTGCGCGGAATCAACCAGGTGGAGATGATGTACTTTCCTTCTTCCGCATCGGGCACCAGTCGTCCTTCCGCTTACATGCAAGATCCGGAATTTCCTGCACTGACCCAATACGCACAAAGAATGAGCTACGTGATGTCAATGGGGCGTCCGGATACTACTGTCGCACTTTTACTCCCGTCCAGTTCCCTCTGGCTCGGCAGCAGCAGGACCAATGAGCAGTTTGTATCGGCAGAGCGCCTGCTGAGTGAGCATCAAATTGACTTTGACATTGTGAATGAGGATGCTCTGGCAACCGAGCTCGTACTGCATGGTGGAAGTTTTGCAACCCAAAGTGGCAACAGCTATCGCACGGTCATTCTGCCCGATCCAGTGATGCTTTCAAGGCAGGCCGCTGCGCGCCTGAGGTCCTTCTCCCAGGCGGGAGGCAAAGTTGTTTTCCTCGGCAATCTTCCTGACTACGTCTATGGGCAGTCGATGCGGGATGCAGTGCCGATCAGTCCCTCCGAACTTTCGTGGGCAACTCAGCTCAACGATCAACTACCCGCCACACCCACTCCACCCGCTTATCCTCCAGCGCAAAGGCCTCAGCCGCTGGATCTGCCAGCATTGCTGACCAATGGAATCGGCGCCGCAATCGTGGAGCCGGCAGTTAGAACAGCGACTCGGGATACAGCTCTGCGCGTGATGAAGCGCAAATGGAAAGATGCGGATTGTTATCTCTTCTTCAATGAAGGCGACAAGACAATCGATGACACGATTACGTTCTTGAGCGAAGGAAGGACCGTTGAGGTGTGGGATGCACAGACAGGCACGATAACACAATTGCAGACTCAGCGTGCTGGGCACAATCCAGAAGTCCATCTGGCTTTGCAACCGTACACTGCGCGCATCCTCGTGGTTCGATGATGCGCGCAGCGGTTCTTAGAGCTTCTTGTTATCGGCCGTGCTGAGATTGACATCCGCGGCAGCTCGACTCCAGCCAAGGCGGAAGTCCTTTACGTTGTTTAAGGCGAATGCACCCTCTGCACTGCGCGGGGCCGTAATGGCGAAAAAGTCCGCGCGCTCCACATCGTGCAACTGGAATGCCGGCCTGGGGTCGGGAGCGGCATTGGCAATCTCTACATGACTCATCTCAAGATTGCGCACATGCCGCACGTAGAACCCCGATGCGGATGTAGCTCCAAACATGGTCGGCTCCGGATATTTATTCTCCGACTCAGGCAACTGCAGGTTTGCGCTTTCAGCCGTCGCACCACCAGCGGTCTCAACGTAAATATTCGAGAGCTTTACGTCCTGAATGTTGTACCCGGGTATGCCACTGAGGATGGAGCTGTACTTCATCGGGGCGTTATAGCACTCCAGGTTGCTGATCAATACACGCCGCAATGTGCCGACTTGGGTGCTCTCCTTCGGTCCACGCAGCCGCGCTCCAAGGCGCATGAACACCGGGCCCGAAACAAGGTCGCGCATGGTTGTGTTCGTGATGGTGATATCTTCCAGGAGCGCTCCGTCCACGGTCTCAAGAGCATATCCCTGGCAGCCCTCGAAGACACAGTTCGAGATGGTCACGTTGATGAAACCACCGTTTGACTCTGTGCCGCACTTGATTCTTCCCGTGCGCGGAACATGGACATCCGGCGCGTACTTCTTGAAGGTTCCGTCCAGCACAGAACCCAGCTCATAACAGCCGGTGACCCAGCAGTTGGTAATTGTGAGGTTCTTCGTGGGCCGGGCGTATCCCAATCCGAAACTGGATTTGGGGCAAATGCCGTCGTCCCACGGAGAGTTCACCGTGCAATTGGATACGCGCACATTCTGGCAGCAATCAATATCCATGCCGTCGCGATCGGTATCAATCTTCAGGTTATCGATAGTCATGTTGTCAACAGCGGTGAGCAGCAATCCGAAATGACCGCCCTTAAGAATCGAGAAATCCCGAAGCAGAACGTTATGGCAGTTCTTCAGCGCAATCGCCTTATTCCCTACACCGCTTTGCTCCGCAACAAAAGGAGCACCGTCACCGCGACGGCCACGACCATTCGATAACCCCTTGCCCCAGATGAGGCCGGGGCCGGTGATGCTGAAGTCGTGAATGTCCTCGCCCCAGATGAGTGAGTTATGCCAATGATTGTGGCCGTAGTCCTGATAGGGGTCCCATGCCGTTTTCGGCTCGGCCGCATCATAGACTCCGCCGTTGTAGCCGGTCTCCTGACCGGGAAGCGGCGAATCTGCCGCGAGAATGGTGCTGCCCTGCTGCAGATGAAGATGGACATTGCTCTTGAGATGGATAGAAAAGCACAGATACGTGCCCGGCGGAAATAACACAACTCCGCCCCCGGCGGCTGCTGCGGCCTCGATGGCACGATTCACGGCCGGAGTATCCACCGCTTTGCCATCTCCCGCAGCGCCATATTTGCGTACATTGAAGACGCCATCCGACGCACTCGCGACGGCCATCTTCTTGGCACTCGCCAAAGCCGGAATGGAAATCGCTGGGACCGCGGCGCCTGCTATGCCGAGACTACCTGCACGCAGGAAGTCGCGGCGCATGGAACTAAATGAACTCATGAAACCTCCTCATCATCAATCACGGTTGTACAGCTTGCGTTTTCTGAAATCAGACGTACTGGTCGGTGAACCTGAAAGGATTACAACTTCGGCAAGGAGTTTTCAGGCAATGGTTGTCCGCTTACATTAATCAAGATGGAAGACTTCCTGGAGCGGAACCATGTTGTCGTCCGCTCCTCCCACGCTCAACGATTCAAAGTAAGGCGCCATCTCTTCCTGCCATTTTGCGTTTACAGGATGCTGCTTCATCCCTGCGCACGACTGCTCAAAATCATCGCTCTCAAGGTAGCCGACAAGTAATCCATCCGGCCTTAGAAACAGAGAGTAGTTTCGCCATCCTGTCTCACGCAGCGCGTTGATCATCTCTGGCCACACCTCTGCATGGCGCGCCTTGTACTCCTCAACCTTGTCAGCACGGACCTTCAACAGAAAACAAATGCGCATGGAATTCTTCTTGAATTGCTAAATGTACATGCTTGAGCATCCCACAGTAAAACAGTTTCAGGAATGAACTTGGTTTGGCATACCAGTTCGCTTGCCGAGGATAGTTACAGTTCTCCCCTGTGTGGATGCAGTCTCCCCAGCGCATTCCGGCGGTGCATTCAAATCACCAACCGCAAGCGCGCCCTCAGCCGCATCGGATCAGCCTGTCACGCTGGAACACTCCGTCGCTGCTCATCTTCGACAGCCTTTATATCGCCACGCAGTTCTGCAGACGTGCGGCTCGTAAATAATCGAGCCTCAGCTGTCTGATGAAAAGCTAGGCTTTGGCGGAAATTGCCTTGTTCGGGCTCCAGTTGATGACGTGATACACCGCCGGGATTGTGCCGATATTGCGGAGCCCGTGCAGCCGATTGGACGCGTTGAAGATGACCGAGCCAGGTCCCACCTTGACCCACTTGCCGTCGGAGAGCGTCTCGCATTCACCTTCGCGCATAATGATCAGCTCCTCATTCACATGGCGATGCGGAGGATGCGGCATCTCGCCCGGGTTCAGCGTTGTCACGTGCATCTCTAACTGATCCAAGGTTGCGGTGGGCGTTTTGCAGAGCTGGCGCACCTCGCCCACTTTTGTCTTAGCCGGCTTCATCTCGCTCCAGTGGAAGACCGTCGGCCCCATCACCGGCTCTTGCTCGGCCGCCGTGGCTGTTATCTGCAGTGCAGGCATGGCCAGCAGTCCCGCAATCACTTCGCGTCTCGTCACTCCCATTGCATCACTCCTATATGACCGTTCGTGCAGAGAACGCTGCTGGAGGAGCATTCTGCTCTCAACAGCCTTCTCGCTTTTTGAAATTCTGTGGCAACGCTGAGAAATCTCAGCGTCCGCGTTGCACTGCCGCCAGCCCCCGTAGACCTAGATGCGACATGCACTCTGGGGGCTTGCCGTTTTGCGCAGCGCGCGCGACTAGTCTTTCAGCATCACACGCTTCGCATTCATCTGGGCCTTGATGACTAACTCTGCTGCGAGCAGGCACTCTTCCTGATCCTGAGCCGTGTGCGTGCGATTCACAACATCCGCCACGAACTCCGGCCCAAAGGGCAGCGGCATCTGATTGCAATCGATGTACCGCGCAGACTTGCTGTCCACCAGAAACAGATTATTGCCCTGCCGGCTTACCGCGACATTGGTATATTTGCGAATTTCGATGTATCCATCGGTTCCAAGGATGAACAGCCGTCCATCTCCCCACGTGCCAAGGCCGTCCGGCGTGAACCAATCAAGCCGCACGTAGCCGAGTCCACGGTCGCCGCGCAGCACCATGTCTCCGAAGTCCTGAAACTGCGGATGATCCGGGTGGCGTATGTTGGCGATCTGCGACTCCACCACTTCAGCCTGCTTCGAGCCCGTGTAGTACAGGAACTGGTCCACCTGATGCGATCCGATATCGCAGAGGATTCCGCCGTACTGCTCCGGATTCCAGAACCAGTCCGGGCGTCCCGAACCACCGCCTGCATCTCCTTTTCTCTGCACAACCTGGTGCGGAGCGATATTGATGGTCTGTATGACTTTGCCGATTGCGCCCTGTTGGATCAGATTTCCCGCATACACCGCGGCCCTTACCTCAAGCCGTTCACTATAGAGGATGGCGTAGATGCGCTTTGTCTCTGCAATCGTTTTGCGCACCTCGGCCAGTTGCTCGAGCGTGGTGATGCCCGGCTTGTCAGAGAGAAAATCTTTTCCGAGCTTCATGGCGCGGATTCCCAACGGAGCGCGCTCGTTGGCAATCTGCGAACTCAGCACCAACTGTACCGAAGGATCGTGCAAGATCTCTTCCTGCGTCTTGACAATCCTGACGTCAGGAAAGCGCTTGGTAAAAGCAGCCAGCTTGTCCGGCTCGCCGCCCCAGGCCGAAACCAGTTCACCGCCTCCGCGCTGGATGGCGCCTACCATGCCGTAAATATGGTCATGGCTCATGCCGCAAACGGCAAACTTGATGTGATACCGCGGCTTCTCTTCTGCTTGCTGGGGCACTACCGCATCATGGATGACACTTCCCTCCCCATCGCCAAATGCTGCTGCATCTCCAGGCAATCCCGCCATCATGGCAATGGAGCCCATCATTCCCGCATGCTTTAAAAAATCCCGACGTCCAGTAAAAAGAGTGCTCATTCTTCCTCCGCAAAACCTGTCAATGGCAAATCATAAACAGACGGAGCCTGACGCATGAAATTGCCTTGGAGACAACGCTCATTTCTGGTTTCAATCTGTCTGCGATTTGCCGGTTCAAAACGTATGGAACAGACGTCGCGAATCTAGTTCCTCGGCATAAGGATTGTCAAGAAACCCGCTCCAGGAGCGGTGTTTACGCACACTCTGTGCTTCTCTTCACTGATGCCAAGAGCCTCTCGATGCCTCACCAGAGAAATTTGGCAGCCATCTGCAGCTGACGTGCCGGACCCGCCGTAGTGATGTGGCCAAAGTTGGAGTCTGTCATGACTGTGTTCGGATTTTGAAATTGTGCATGATTCAGGGCATTGAACGCTTCAAAACGCAATTCAAGACTTGCCGTCTCGCGGAGAGGTATCACCTTGCCCAATCCAATATCCCAGTTGTTTACGCCGGGTCCGGTCAGGATATTTGCACCAGCATTCCCAAAGAAATTGGGAGCTGGCGCAACAAAGCAAGAGGTATCGATCCAATACTGACCATTTGTTCGCACATTGCGATTGCGAAGCGAGTCCCGGCCATTGCAGATTCTGTCAGGACGAAAGTAGGGTAAGCGTCCGAAGGTCCCATGTTGACGAGCTCGATTGATTCTTAAATAGGTGTCCGCTTAATTTAGGTGGACACCTATTCGGGTCTTAGGCCGCTTCTGCAGGTTCTGAGTTGATCATGGCAGGCAGGTTCCAGGGCAGCAGTTCACCGATGCGGTTGATCGGGTGCTCCGCTATGCGCGCCAGGACGGTGCGCAGGTAGAACGCAGGATCGATGCCGTTCAGCTTGGCGCTGCCGATCAGGCTGTAGAACGAGGCTGCACGCACACCGCCGGAATCGGCGCCGAAGAAGAGGTAATTCTTCCTTCCGATCGAGACCGCACGCAGTGCTCTCTCGGCCGCGCTATTATCGATCTCCAGCAGACCGTCATCTACGTAGCGCGTGAGAGCACGCCAGTGCGAAAGAGCATAGGCGATTGCACCGGCAGTGTCGCTCTTGCGCGACAACGACTGCCGCACCTTCTCCATCCATCGGCGGAAGTCCTCGAGGAGCGGTCTGGCCTGGTCATGGCGAACAGAGCGGCGAAGGTCGGGTGGCTTACCTCGAACCTGCTCCTCGATTGCGTAAAGGGCACCGATACGGTTGAGCGCTTCGGTGGTGATAGGCGATCGATGCGTCACGTGGATGTCGTGGAACTTGCGTCTCGCGTGCGCCCAGCACGACACTTCGTAGATCCGGCCACCTTCATACAAGTGCCGCAGGCCGCTGTAGGCGTCTGCTTGCAAAGCGCCGGAGTAGTTCTTCAGATGCAGCCGGGGATGTTCGCCCTTGCGGTCTTCCGAGTAGGCGAACCAGACCGCGGGGGCTGTGGTCTGTGCAGCAGGCCGATCCTCGCGGACGTAAGTCCAGAGGCGGCCAGTCTTCGTCTTGCCGTTGCCAGACGCAAGCACGGGAACCGGCGTGTCATCGGCGTGGATCTTCGATGCGGCCAGGACATGCTTGCTGATCTCATCCACCAGCGGAGCGACCAGTTCACTGGCTGCACCTATCCAACCGGCCAGGGTCGAGCGATCCAGATCGATGCCTTCTCGTGCGAAGATCTCAGACTGACGATAGAGGGGCTGGTGGTCGCCGAACTTGGAAACCAGCACATGCGCCAGCAGGTCAGGACCAGGCAAGCCATACGCAATCGGCCGTGAAGGCGCAGGAGCTTCGACGACGCGATCGCAGGCAGAGCACGCGAACTTGGGCCTGACATGACGAATGACCTTGAACGTGGCCGGGATGCGCTCCAGTTGCTCGGAAACATCTTCTCCGAACTGATGAAGTTCACCGCCACAGCACGGGCATGAGTCGTGCTCGGGCATGTGCGTGATTACTTCGCGTGGAAGATCTTCTGGAAGAGACTTGCGCCTTGGACGCGATCCCCCTGGCTTCGGATCGGACTTGGGTGGCCCCTGCTGTTCAGCTTCAGCAGTGTCTTCGGCCGCCTGATCCGCGGCTTGAGTCGTCTCCAGTTCTTCAAGGCGAAGTTCCAACTGCTCAAGCTCTCTGGTGAGCTTTTCGCTCTTGCGCCCGAAGATCATCCGCCGATACTTCTCAATGACGAGCTTCAGATGCTCAATCTCTTGCGAACTCGATCGCAGCTGCTTGTGCTGCGCGACGGACTCGTTATGCTTCGCGATCAACAGCGCCTTCAGCGCCTCGGGGTCAAGCCCATTAAGATCAGGCAGGGGAGCGGGAAGCATGGCACAAGTATGCCATCGATCTAATGCGAATGCATCCACAAAACCAGCATGAACACAGGGGAATCTTCGTGATCAATCACACCGCTATCTCAGGCGTCCATGTTCTCTGCGGCCTGCGCCAATCGATGCCCTCCAGCAGCATCGAAAGCTGGGCACGCGACAGGCATACAGTGCCTTCCGTTGCCTGCGGCCAAACGAAGCGCCCCTTCTCCAGGCGCTTCGCGAACAGACAAAGTCCGTCGCCATCAAACCAAAGGCACTTTACAATGTCACCTCTGCGCCCGCGGAACAAAAACACATGGCCGGAGAACGGCTGCTGTTGCAACACCGTCTGAACCTGTGCACTGAGCCCATCAAAGCCTCGACGCATGTCGGTGATCCCAGCTGCCAGCCAGATCTTCGTTCCTGCGGGAAGATGGATCACTTGCGCAAACTCTCCAGGACACAGCGCAACAGGATCGCATCGGCACCGCTCTCAACGCTGATGTTGGCCCTGCCGACAATCTCAATGTGAATGGCACCACCACTCTGCGCCTGCTGAGCATCCGCTTCCTCGGTCGGCTCCGGCGCTACCTCGACGTCTGCGGAGATCGTCACCGGCAGCAATGCCGTTGCTCTGCTTGCGCCGTCGACCAGCTGGCCTCTCTCCAACAGCCGACGCCACTTGAACACCTGGTTCGAGTTCACACCATGTGCGCGAGCGACCTCGGCAACACTGGCGCCCGGCTCCAGCGTCAAACGCACAATCTGAAGCTTCTCCGACGCTGGCCTGCGCCTTCTCCCGCGTCGCGCTGCGTTCTCATCCTCTGCATCAGTCATGCAGACATGCTCATCCGCAAAACCAATCCCCCGCCAGATGGGAACTCCGGACGCTTACAAA
>JAJXWS010000016.1 GCA_021781495.1 Acidobacteriota bacterium
AGTGGCGTCAGCAATATCCCAAGCTGGCCGAAGTGGATTTGCGCTATGACCAACAGGTGGTTCTGGAGATGACTCCCGGCGCGGCAACGGACCAGGCTGCGGTGAATGCGGGCGATGGAAAGCCGGTGGCCACGCAGAGTCCTGTTGCACAAAGCACGACGCAGCCCGCGAAGTTGCAGGCGGCTCACCATGCCGCCAAGGTTCAGGCAGGCCACGCGCATAGCAGTGCCAAGACGAAGGCAGCGTCGAGAAGACATGCGGAGCATATCCGGGAAAAGCGACGTGCGGAGGCCAGGCGAGCCGCACTGAAGATCAACCAGCATAGAATGGCCGCCGCCGCAGGGCAGGGGCAATGAGTCCGGAACGATGAGCCAGAAGCCTGACAACCTGATCGTTGTGCTGGACATGGGCAGCGCCTGGACGCGCGTGCTGGCGGCTGACCTCAATGAGGGAGCGTTGCGCTATCGCGGCCATGGCCTGGTGGAGTCGGCCGGCATGCGCAAGGGCCTCATCTCCGATCTGGGCCCGGCGGCAAAAGCCGCGAAGGCCGCCATTGAAGGTACGGAGCGGGTGGCGCGGGCGAACATCGACGAGTGCGCCATCGGCGTAGGCGGCCCGCATATCCGCGGATTGAACACAAATGGCGGTCTCGATCTCGGCAGTCGCATGCGGGAGATTACGCGGGAAGATGTGCGCGCGGCGCTGGAACGCGCACGCGCCGTCGAGCGGCCTCCGGATCGCGAGATACTGCATCTGCTGCCGCGCCAGTTCATCCTGGACGATCAGCCGGGCATCTTCGATCCCGTCGGCATGGTGGGTGCCCGCCTGGAGGTGGATCTGCATATCGCCACCTGTTCCGGCAGCGCACTGCAGAGCACGGTGACCTGCGCGAATCGCGCCGGGGTGGAAGTGACGGAGGCCGTGTTGGAGTCGATTGCGGCGGCGGAAGCCACGCTCTCAGCCGATGAACGCGAGCTGGGAGTTTGCCTGCTCGACATTGGCGCTCACTCCAGCGACCTCGTGGTTTTCTTTGAGGGCGCGGTGGCGCACACCGGGTCCGTGCCCATTGGCGGCGCGCACTTTACCAATGATCTTGCGGTGGGACTGCAGATGCCGGTGGCGCAGGCCGAAGAGCTGAAGCGTCTTTATGGCAACTGCGTTGTCACCTCTGTGCCACAGCAGGCGGAAGTAGAAATCGCCAACCCGCAGCCGCAGATGCTTGCGCTGCGCACCATTGCGGAGATCCTTGAACCACGCGCGCGGGAGTTGCTCTATTTCGTGAAAGAGAGTCTTCGTCAGGGCGGTGTTGTGGACGCGCTGGGGGCCGGTTGTGTGCTCACGGGCGGGGGATCCATGTTGCCCGGTCTGCTGGACGTAACGGAAGGGCAGTTGCGCGTGCCGGCGAGAACGGGGACGCCTGTGCGGCTCTCAAACATGCCGAGTGAGCTGATCAACCCTAGCTTTGCTACTGCCATTGGAATGCTTTTATATGCTCACCGCACGCGTGTGACCCGTGCGGCAGAGAACAACAGCCTGAGCGCCAAGCTGCGCGCGATTTTTGCAGCCAGTTTTTAAGCAGAACCAGATTCGAAGGAGGCCTGAGCCCACATGGACCAGCAAATGAATGAAGCCGGAGAGATGCGCATTCAGTTTCACGAGGAGAGCCCGCGCGGAGCCCGCATCAAGGTAATCGGCGTGGGAGGCGGGGGCGGAAATGCCGTCAATCGCATGATCCAGGCTGGACTGGAAGGGGTGGAGTTCATTGCCGCCAATACGGACGTTCAGGCGCTCAAGCTCTCGCAGGCTCCGGTGAAGCTGCAGCTGGGGGTTCGCCTTACTTCGGGCCTGGGTGCCGGCGCCAATCCGGATGTGGGCCGCCGCGCCGCACTGGAGGACTCCGAGAAGATCATTGAAGCACTGGAGGGTGCGGACATGGTGTTTGTGACCGCCGGGCTGGGCGGCGGCACGGGCACGGGAGCGGCTCCGGTAATTGCTTCACTGGCGAGCGAGATGGGGATTCTGACGGTTGCGGTGATCACGCGGCCCTTCGGCTTTGAGGGCAAGCGTCGCCTGCAGCAGGCTGAGCGCGGCTTGAAGGAACTGCTCGAGAGCGTCGACACAATGATCGTGATCCCGAACGAGAAGCTGCTGGCGGTGGCGAAGGATGCGGGATTTTTTGAGAGCTTCCGCATTGCCGACGACGTGCTTCGACAGGGCGTGCAGGGCATCTCGGACATCATCACGATTCCGGGCATCATCAACCGCGACTTTGCCGACGTGAAGACGACCATGGCCGGCATGGGCCACGCGGTGATGGGTACGGCGATCCGGTCGGGCGCCAACCGTGCCGTAGAGGCCGCCCAGGCCGCTATGGCCTCGCCCATGCTGGAAGCCGGCGCCATCGACGGCGCGCGCGGCATTCTCATCAACATTACCGGCTCCAGTTCGCTGAAACTCTCTGAGGTGAACGAGGCTTCGTCGCTGATCCAGTCGGCCGCGCATGAGGATGCCAACATCATCTTCGGTGCCGTTCAGGACGAGCGCATGGGCGACGAGGTGAAGATTACCGTGATTGCCACCGGGTTTCGTGACCAGATGCCGGAGCGCCGCGCCCGCATGCTCAGCGTGGAGGAGGCGCCGGTGGTCTCAGTTCCCGTGATGGCACCGGACAACTGGATGCGCGAAGCCGCTCCGCAAGCCCCGGAAGCTCCAGCTCCGGCGCGATTCATGAGCGAGGCAGAGGAGGCCGAGACGCCTGCCGTCCCGGCTACCTTTCTTTCCGCTGCCGAGGAAGCCAAGCAGGCAATTGCCGAACCGGAACCGGTTGCCGCACCTGCCCGGCCTCAGTTCGGAGAGTTAGTGGAGGAGCCGTCGTATACGCCGCTTCCCAGGGATTATGCGCAGGACTTCGGCAATGGTGTTCACGCACCGGCAGCCACAGATGCCGTGCAGACTTTGCCCATGGCGGACAGCGCGCAACCGGGCGAGGAGGCGGAACGCGATCTGGACGTTCCAACCTTTCTGCGGGGATTGCACTTTTAGGGGGACGGGGTTTCAGGGGCTGGGTTAGAAAGAGCAGCGCCGTAAGTCCTGTAAACAAGAGCTGCCGGCGAAAACATTGGTTTCGATGCGGCGAAGTCGGGTATCGTAGAAAGAAGCAAAGCCCGGACGGGCAAGCGACCGACTTCAAAAAAAATGGGTCTTCGGCGTGGGATTGCGCCGGGGAGTCTGCTGTCTGATTCGACCTGGCACGGTCTAATCGACTGGAGTTAGGGCTTTGCCGCTGTTGTAACAAATGCGCCTCCCATGGGTGGACGCATGGATCGAGATCCATTGGTGGAGAGGATGTTGTGCGGATGAGATTGTCCTGGGTTGTGGCGATCGTCTTGGTTCTGGCTGGACTTGGCGGGGGCATGGGCTCCGCTGTGGCGTTGGATGCGCCGCAGCCCCTGCACCACTCCAGGGCTGTGGCGCACCATCTGTCCCCAACACGCCATACCACAAAGCACAAGAGCGCTGCGCACCGCTCCGCCAAGACGACTTCGAAGTCCGCAACGGCCACCCGGCAGGTTGTCGCAAAATCAGGACACTCCCACACCGCCAGGCGTTCGACAGCAGCGGTTCGCCGCGCTTCGCTGCATACGCGCCGTCATCGCTACTATGAGCGCTTCACCGCCAGTTCGTTTGTCACCGGCGAAGTAGGAGCGGGCGACGTTACGGCGGGCGAGGATCCGGTGGTTCGTCAGGCCGCCATACAGGCCATGGGCGACATGAACGGTACCGCCGTGGTGATTGACCCGACGAGCGGGCGCATCCTGGCGATGGTCAATCAGAAGCTGGCGCTTTCGCCGGGCGCCGAGCCCTGCTCCACCATCAAGCTTTCGGTCGCGCTGGCGGCCTTGTCTGAGGGGCTGGTCACGCGGGACACGATGGTGCAGCTGTCCGGCTTCCGGATGAACATGACCGAGGCCATAGCCCACAGCAATAATCTTTATTTTGAAGAGCTTGGCCGGGAGCTGGGCTTTGAGCGCGTGCGCCATTATGCCACGCAGTTCGGCCTGGGTGAGCTGGCCGGTTACCACATCCAGGGCGAGCAGCTTGGTATCTATCCCGACCATCCCATTCCAGCTGCCGAGGGCGGCGTAGGCCGCATGTGCAGCTTTGGTCAGGGCGTATCCTTGACGCCCCTGCAGCTTGGGGCGCTGGTGGCGGCCATCGCCAACGGCGGCACGCTCTACTATCTGCAGCATCCCACCACGCCGCAGGAGGCAGCCAGCTTCCAGCCCAAGGTGAAGCGGACGCTGAACATTGCCAAGTACATTCCCGATTTGCAGGATGGCATGGCGGGCGCGGTGCAGTACGGCACGGCTCGCAGGCTGCGCGCCAACTTCCAGGAGCTGCCCGTATTCGGCAAGACCGGGACCTGCTCCGACAAGGGGACCCGCTTTGGCTGGTTTGCCGCCTACTCGGATACGCCGCAGGGCGGGATGGTTACGGTCTTCTTCCTGGAGGGGGGACGGCCGACGTTTGGTCCTCGCGCCGCGGAGCTGACCGGCGAGTTCTACAAGAACCTGTGGAACAGCAACTACTTCTCTGCAAAGAGCACGCAGCAGGCCCAGGCAACGCCCTCGGGGGCTTCCAACTAAATCGGCGGGCACGTTCCTGCCGGAACAAGGGCCATCTCCCCGCGGGTGGCCCTTTTGCATTTTTGAGCGGCAGATTGCGTGGATTCAGTGCGACGAATCCGCCGCTGAATCATCCGATAGGGTGAGGTTGTCGATTACGCCCGGCTCGCGGGACGACCTGACTGCACGCAACCGGAACGGACTCTATGGCTCTCCCCACCCACATTCTGCTGACGTACGGCTACGTGTTGCTCTTTGCCTGGGTTATGGTGGAGCAGTTCGGCCTTCCCCTGCCTGCGGTGCCCGTGCTTCTGGCCGCGGGGGCCCTCTCTGCCGAACACCAGATCAGCATCCTGATTGCGTTCGTGGTTGGGTTGGTTGCCGCCCTGATCGCCGATAGCGCGTGGTTTTTGTTTGGCCGGCGGTATGGTCATCATGTGCTGCGGCTGTTGTGCAAACTTTCTCTGGAGCCCACGATCTGCGTGCGCCAGACGCAGGACTCGTTTGGCCGCCGTGGCGGCGTTACGTTGATGATTGCCAAGTTTGTGCCGGGCCTTGCCACGCTGGCGCCTCCTGTGGCGGGCGAGAACGGCATGTCCTTCAGCGCATTCCTCCTGTTTGACGGCATCGGATCCGCGCTCTGGGTGGGAGGATTGCTGGTTGCTGGCCGGCTATTCGGAGACGCGCTGAAGCGCGATCCCAGCCTGTTGGACTGGGTGGGAAGATTTTCAGGCGCGCTGCTGGCATTGGGCATCGTGGGATTCTTCCTTGCCCGCGTGATTCGCCGCCAGCGCTTTTTGAAGAAGCTGGTCGATGCCCGGCTTGAGCCGGAGGAACTGAAGCGCCAGCTGGACGCCGGCGAGCAGGTTTTTATTGTGGATCTGCGGCACCCGCTTGAGCTGCTGCCGGATCCCTATACGCTGCCGGGCGCGCTGCATCTCTCTCCGGATGCGCTGGCGGCTCGCGTGCACGAGATTCCGCGCGACCGCGAAATTGTGCTGTACTGCACGTGCCCCAGCGAGGCGACGGCGGCCAAGACGGCCATGATGCTGCACAAGCTGGGCATCGAGCGCGTCCGCCCGTTGCGCGGCGGGTTTGACGAGTGGAAGCGTCTTGGCTATCCGATGGATGCCGTACAGCCTGCGATGTCCGGCGCGCAATAAGGCGCACTGAGCGCGCATCCGCCGGCTGCCAAACCAAAGTTCTTGATACACCGCAGTTCCGCGCTCCTGCGACCCTGTGCTGCCGAAGGCCTTAGTATGAGGGAAGAACGGTTATCACCGAATGGAGCGAACTTCCTTGGCCTACGACGACCTGCGCGACTGGATTAAAGCACTCGAGAAGCATGGCGAACTCAAGCGCATCCGCGAGGAGGTTTCGCCCGATCTGGAAATTACCGAGATTACCGATCGCGCTTCGAAGATTGGATCCGCGGCAGGCGGGCAAGCCGTCTCCACCAAGGGCAAGTACGGTCCCGGTGGTCCGGCGCTGCTGTTTGAGAATGTGAAAGGACATCCCGGCCACAAGGTCTTCATTAATCAGTTTGGCAGCGAGCGCCGCATGGCGCTTGCGCTTGGAGTGGAGCGGCTGGACGAGATTGCTGAGCGAATCCATGGCCTGATGAATGTCAAGGCTCCCGAGGGGCTTTTCGACAAGCTCAAGATGTTGCCCCAGCTTGGCGCGCTCACCAGCGCATTTCCAAAGACAATCAGCGCCAAGGATGCTCCGTGCAAAGAGGTCATCCTGCGCGACAATTTTGATCTGCGCCAGTTCCCAATTCTGAAATGCTGGCCGCATGACGGTGGTCCATTCATCACCCTGCCATGCGTGCATACCCGCGATCCGCGCACAGGCAAGCGCAATATCGGCATGTATCGCATGCAGGTGTTTGACGGGCAGACGACGGGCATGCACTGGCAGCGCCAGAAGGTGGCCGCCGAGCACTATCGCGAGGCCATGCGCGCGGCTGCCGCAGCACAGGCGGCGGAGGACCCGAAGGCTGCACGCGTGGCGATCATGGCAGAGTCGGCCGGTGGGGCAGTCTCCATTCCGGACGGCCCCGTGGGCGGTTTGCCGCAGGTTGCGCTGGGCAAGATGAAGGGTTCGCGGTTCGAGGTTGCTGTTGCTATTGGCACTGACCCCGCCACTACTTTCTCCGCGATTGTTCCCGCTCCGCCTGAGGTGGAGGAGTTCATGATTGCGGGCTTTCTGCGCGGCAAGCCGGTTGAGATTGTGAAGTGCGAAACCGTGGACCTTGAGGTGCCTGCCAACGCCGAGATCATTCTGGAAGGCTATGTGGAACTTGGCGAACTGCGCACCGAAGGCCCGTTCGGCGACCATACCGGCTTCTACACCATGACGGATGAGTATCCGGTGTTTCACCTCACCTGCATCACTCACCGGAAAGACCCGATCTATGCAGCTACCATCGTCGGCAAGCCCCCCATGGAAGATGCGTGGATGGGCAAGGCGGTAGAGCGCATCTTTTTGCCGGCGATGAGGATGACCATCCCGGAGATTGTGGATGTGCACTTGCCCGTCGAGGGTGTTTTTCACAATCTAATGCTGGTTTCCATCCGCAAGAGCTATCCCGGCCAGGCGCGCAAGGTGATGAATGCCATATGGTCTCTTGGGCAGGCCATGTTCACCAAGTGCATCGTGGTGGTGGACGAGGACTGCGATGTCCAGAACGTGGCCGAGGTCGTGCTTCGCGTTGCGAATAACATCGACCCGGAGCGGGATATTCAGTTCATGCTTGGGCCTGTTGATTCGCTGGATCACGCCTCGCGTCTGCCCAACTACGGCTCGAAGATGGGCATCGACGCAACGCGCAAATGGAAGGCCGAAGGCTTTGAGCGCCCCTGGCCCGCGATGATTGAGATGGACTCGGCAACCAAGGCCAAAGTGGACGCCTTGTGGGATCGTCTGGGGCTTTAGGGCAGCCGGGGACACCGGGTGATTTACCCTGAGATTATGCGAGGCATGATTCGTGGCCTTCTGGTTGCCGTAATGGCAGCCGCAATGGCTGCCGCCACTCCCCTGTATGCCCAGGCGCCCAGCGCCTTTCATTGGGTTGACTTCCACTCCGAACAGGACCAGAGCGTGATCATCTGGGTGACTCGCGCGCTCCAGGGCGAGAAGTGGACGGCGATTCGCGAGATCGGCGTGGAGTATGACGCCGCTCTGGTGGTGACTACGCTTCGGGCATCGGCGGAAGCTGCTCCGAATGCGGATACGTTCTCCATTTGGAGCGTTTCGCTGACCAACCGGCTGGTTACGCCGTTGCTGAAGGGCGTGAATCTGCGCTGGATTGACTGGATGCGCCTGGCGCCGGCGATGCCGCCTGAGCCCGCACTCCTCTACGACAATTGCCGGGAATGCGCCGCCGATACGTACCTCACGTCGTTCTATTACGACATGGGGCATCACGTCTGGACTCCGCGATGGATGAAAGGGGAACAGGGCTTGCATCTGTGGAGTTCCTCAGCGCCCCCGGGCGTGAACTGGACGCAGGTCTACGCGGTGATGGCGGATGATACGGGGCGGGAACGCATCGGCACCTGGCAGCACTTTGAGTACGGGGACAAGCGGCCTGCGGACGATTACGTGTATCAGTACGATCTTGATCCGTACAGCGGCCTGGAGCGCATTCGCGAGTTGGCCGGCAAGGAAGCGGATGCCATGAAGCAGCACCTTTGCCGCGCACAGGACGCCGTGACGGGGCTGGAGCGCGGGCAGGATGCGCCGCTGTGTCAGCAATACATCCGGCTCCAGTTTGATCGCAGCCCGGCCACCCGGCCGCCGGCCAACAACCACGGCCAGTCTGCGCCGCCCGGCGCGCGACGGTAGATTGCGGCGAAGAGATAGATGGGCCACAGGTTCTGGGCGCGGGCATGCGAGTATCCCGCGGCCGGAATGTCCGGGTTGGCGCCGCAGTCAAAATTCCGTCGTATACTGGGTTCATGTCGATTGTGCGCAACCTCGCCGGCATAGCCAAGGGCATGAGCATCACCTTTCGCGAGATGCTGGAGCCTACCCAGGTAGAGAACTATCCCGATGGCCCGGGACCCATGCGTGGGGCCATCTTCCAGCAGCGTTTTCGCGGCGCGCATGTGCTGCAGCGCGACGAGAACGGGCTTGAAAAGTGCGTGGCGTGCTATTTGTGCGCAGCCGCCTGCCCCTCGAACTGCATTTACATTGAGGCTGCCGACAACACGGAGCAGGAGCGCATCTCGTCGTCTGAGCGCTACGCGAAGGTCTACAACATCGACTACAACCGATGCATCTTCTGCGGATATTGCGTGGAGGCCTGCCCCACGGATGCCATTACGCACGGCCATGGCTTTGAGCTGGCGACCCTGAATGCCACGAATCTGGTTATGCGCAAGGAAGATATGCTGGTCCCCGCCGCGTCTTTGACGGCTGCGCGGTAGACGAAGAATCGCTCACAGCCGGAAGTTCTGGCGTGAGATGGTTTTTAGTTCGCCGGCATGATCCGGTATAGCAAACGCAACTAGCTTATTCGTTTGTATGGGATGGCCGAAGCAGGACTGCGGGGTGGCAGTCAGGCTTCGGCCGTTTCGCGTTGCAGGCGCGTCTGGATGCCTTGCCATGCGCGACCGGCGTCGGGCCATGCGGTATTTTGCGCCATGCAAGCGCGCCTATTCGCAGGGAATTTGCAGTGGGTTGACGTTCCTTTTACAGCACGGACGGGATACTACGCCTGTGATCTCCCAGACAGGGCAACAGGTTCCGTTCACGCTGGTAACCCATTCCGCAACTCTGGCAGAGATGCCGGGTGGCGCCGCTTTGGCGCCTTTTGCGGTTGCGCCGGTTCGCTCCTCGATACATGCAGAAGTTGGCCGCTACCGGTTGCGGCTGGCGCAGTCTGCCGAAGACCGGGAGGCTGCATGCCGGTTGCGCTTCAAGGTCTTCAATATCGAACTTGGCCAGGGACTTGAGAGCTCGTACGAATCCGGCCTGGATGAGGACGAGTTTGACTGGATCTGCGAGCACCTGCTGGTGGAAGACAAGGTGGAGCGTCGCGTGGTGGGCACCTATCGCATGCAGTCCGGCGATACCGCGCTCCGCCACATGGGGTACTACTCGGAGCAGGAGTTCAATCTTGCGCCGTATCAGCCGCTCAGGCCGGAGGTTCTGGAACTGGGCCGGGCTTCAATTGACCGGGAGCATCGAACGCCCGAGGTTCTGACCCTGCTGTGGCGCGGCATTGCGCAGTATGCTAATGACATGGGATTGCGCTACCTGATTGGTTGCTCCTCCTTGAACTCCATGGACCCGGCGGATGGTTGGCAAGTCTATCGTCAGCTTGAGAACTATCGTGTCTCTCCGGAGTTTGAGACGGAACCCACCGCCGCGTACGCGTGTCCCACCGAGTGTGAGGGCGACGATACGCAGCCATTGTCCGGCCCTGAGGAAGTTGCGCCAACCGAGGCCACCAAGGTTCCCAAGTTGCTCAAGACATATCTGGCCATTGGAGCGCGCATCTGTGCGCCGCCGGCTTGGGATCGCTCGTTTGGCACAATCGACTTCCTGACATTGCTCGATCTCAAGTTGTTGTCGCCTTCCGCCCGGAATCGCTTTCTGGCGCCGCTCGGCAGGTGAGGTTACTGCGACTTCGGCGCGCTGTGGCGCTGAGTCTGGCTCTGGCAAACTGCCTGATCGACCTGGGACGCATCCGCATGCGAGGGCGCCTCACGGGAGAGCAGCGCGCGCACTGGCTGCATGTGTCGTGCCGGCGTGTGCTGAGCGGGCTCGGCATCCGGTACTCGGCGGAAGGGCCGCTCCCTGTGCGCGGAGTGGTGGTGGCCAATCATCTCAGCTATCTGGACATACTGATCTTCGGCGCCGCGATTCCGTGTTTCTTTGTCTCAAAGATAGAGGTGGCTCGATGGCCGCTTTTCGGCTTTGCCGCGCGGACTGGAGGAACCATCTTCATTGACAGGTCCAGCCGCGCAAGTGCGCGCATTGTCGCTCGCCAAATTGTCCGGCGCTTTCGCCTTCGCATTCCGGTGCTGTTCTTCCCGGAGGGGACAAGCACCAATGGAGAGGCGGTCCTGCCCTTTTACTCAGGCCTGTTTGAGTCGGCCGTGCGGGCAGCGGAGCCTGTGACTGCGGCGGCTGTTTGCTACGTTCTGGAGAACGGCAGACCGGAGCAGGAGCTATGCTGGTTCGGCGATGATGCCTTCCTGCCGCATCTGTGGCGCGCGCTTGGGACGCCCGGATTTCGCGCCTTGATTCGCTTTGGAGAATCGCAGATCTACGCAGATCGGCGTACCGCTGCAACAACGACCCGGGCGCAGATTGTCGACATGCGCGAATCAATGCGCTGTGCGACAAACATGCGGTGAAAACGCCAACTTGCCAGGCTGTGGAGAGATGTCAGGACCTGGCAGTCGCGGGTGGAACGCCAGTGGAATCACGCAGTACGAGACTTGTGGAAACCAGGAACTCGCGCTGGATCTTCGCCTTGTCCGGTTCCTCTGCCTGCAGGCGCAGCGCCTCAAAGGCCGCCCGCGCCAGATCAGTGCGCGAGAGCCGTATGGTCGTCAGCGGGGGCAGCGTGAATTCGGCAAAGTCGATATCGTCCAAGCCAATGACGGAGAGATCCTTGGGCACGTTGAGGCCGCGCATGTATGCCGCCCGCAGCACGCCGATCGCCGTCATGTCGTTGGAGCAGAGAATGGCCGTTGGGCGCTCGGGCAGCTTCTGCAACTGCTCAAAGCCCGCCACGCCGCCTTTGAGCGTGTGATTGCACTCGATGATCCAATCCTTGTGAATGGGCAGGTTGACTGACTGCATTGCCGACCGGAAATCGTTCTCTCGCGTGATCGCAGAATGCAGTGCGTGTGGCCCGGCAAGGTACGCAATCTTGCGGTGGCCCAACTCAACGAGGTGATGGATGGCTGCGTGAATCCCGGTGCTGTAGTCCAGCAGGATGGTGCTGGACTTGGGATCTTCCAGGCGAAACTCGGCCAGCACGATTGGAATATCGTGGTACGTCAGATGCTCCAGCACGGTCTCTTCTTCGCCGAAGGTAAGCACCGCGACGCCTTCCACCTTGCGCTCAATCATGCGGCGGACACACGTGGTCAGCACGGCGGGATCGCTGTTGGAAGAGCTGACGAGGATCTCGTATCCGTTGGCCACGGCGATCTCCTCAAAGCTCTGGATCAGCTCTGGGAAGAACGGATTGGTAATGTTTTCAACGATGATGCCAAGAATGCGGCTGCGGCCCGAGACCAGGCTCCGCGCCTGCGTATTCGGAAAGTAGTTCAGCTGCTCGATGGCCTGCCAGACGCGCTTGGACAACCGGTCACTTACCACGGGTGAGCCGTTGATGGTTCTGGAGACGGTCGCGATGGATACCTTGGCCAATGCGGCTACAGCGCGGATATCGGGCGTCTTGTCGACTGCTTTACGGGTTGCTTTGCGAGCCACGAGCGAAATCCTGAACTGAAACGAGAATAGGCTGAAAAGCTAATGTTACAACGTAGGCCCGAATCGCCAACTGCGGAAGCAAATTGCTCAGTGAAGAAACTACGTTTCTAGCGCTTGTCTGCGATGAGAAGGCGCAGGTCGCGCAGGTTATGCCCGGTAGGTCCGGTTACCACGGAGTCCCCGAGAGCGGTGAAGAGCGGACAGGCGTTAAAGCTGCGCAGCGACTCCTCGGGATCGAAGCCAAACGAGCGAGCGCGTGCCATGGTCGTGGGATCGGCGATGGCGCCTGCCGTCTGGGTATTGCCGTCGATACCATCTGACCCGGCGCTCAGAACAGTAAGCAATTCCCCCGAATGTTTAGCAAGATCGAAGGCACAGGCCAGTGCAAATTGCTGGTTCCGCCCGCCAGCCCCCGGTGCGCGGTCCATGGTTACCGTCAGTTCGCCGGCAGAGATCAGGCAGAAACGCGGGTGGTCCCTGCGCATCTCGTGAAAGCGCTCGAGAAGATAGCGCGCGGCATCGGCGTAATCCCAGTCATCGCAGGAGTTGTCCACTGCCACAAAGTAGCCGGCTTTCTGGGCCAGCGACCGGGCATTTTCCACCAGGTCGTGGCTCGAAAGCAGTAGCTCGAATACCGAATCGCGGAACGCCTCGTGCTCGCCGGTCATGTTGGCCGCAGCCGTAACGCTGCGCGGCACGGTCGAACCCACGCGCGTCAGCTTGGGGAGAAAGCCGGGGCGCCAGCCTTTATTGCCCGGCGATTCCGGCAGGTCGGCACGCTCAAAAAAGTTGCGAACGGAGGCGGGCAGCTTGCTGGCGAGATCGTACTTTGCCAGGATGGCGCGCACGTCATCCACCGTGGACTGGTCGGGCGAGGTGGGCCCAGAGGAGAGAGCGTCGAGTGTGCGAAGGGGCACGTCCGGCAGGAGGATGGAGACCTTGGTGGCCTCTGGCGCGGCCATGGCCAGCCGCCCACCCTTTACCGCCGAAAAGTGTTTGCGCAAGGTGTTGATCTCGTTGATTGGCGCACCGGAGGCCAGCAGTGCCTGGTGGAAAGCCATGGTGTCTTCCAGGCTGATCTGCTCATCCAGTGGAAGGTCAAACATGGCGGATCCGCCGCCGGAGATGAGGAAGAAAACCAGCGTATCCTTCCGGGCCTTCTTCAGCATGGCTAGCGCCGCGCGGGCTGCCGCAAAGGAGTCGTCGTTGGGCAGGGGATGACCGCCCTCGAAGTAACGAAAGCGCCAGTTGCGCTTCTGAGGCAGGTACTTGGAGCAGCAGATTCCGCGCATACCCGCGCGGCGTTTCATACGGTCCAGCAGAACATCCACCATGGAGCCGGCTGCTTTGCCCATGGCGATTACGTAGATGCGCTTGTAATCCGCGAGGTTGATGGTCTCCGGTCCGATGCCATCGGGCAACAGGCGTTCCAGCGTGTTGCCGCTGAAACGAATGCGGCGGTCGAAGGCCGTTGCGATATCGCAGGCCGCCAGAGCCCCGGTAAAAATCTCAGAAGCTTCAGCGTGCAGCAGATCGTAAACAGAATCGCTGACTGGGCTCATGACGTTTGCTCCTTCAGCCAATGGGCGAGCGCAGTCTGCATCGCCTCAAGTTGACCGGCAAAAAAATGATCGGCGCCCGGCAGCAGCACCAGCCTGCTGGACTCTGCCGCGATGGAAGCAGCCCGGCGCAGGTCATCCGCGGATGCGTACTGGTCGCTGTCGCCGCTCAGAAATAATTTGGGGATTGTACATCCGGACAGGAAGGCGTAGTGGTACTCCCGGCCCTCAGCCCGCGTGGGCAAACCGAGTGCGACGAGTGCGGATACCAGAGGGTGCGTCTCCGCGCGGCTCGCGTGGCAGCAGGCGCGCAGCGCCATCGCCGCGCCAAAGCTGAAGCCTGCCACAATAAGCGGACGGTTGAATGCGTTTTCAAGCCAGCGCATCGCAGCCAGCACATCTTCGCTTTCTGCCCGTCCATCGTGGCTGCCCTCGCTCAGGCCCGTTCCGCGAAAGTTGAACCGAAGCACCGGGCAGCCGAAGCCCCACTCCGGGGCGTTCAGGGTCTTCATGGCGTGGTACACCACCTTGTTGTGCATGGTGCCGCCGCCCTTGGGATGCGGATGACACACCAACGCGGCATATGGCGCGTCGGGCCTGCCCTCGTTCAGAACAGCTTCCAGACGGCCCGCGGGACCGCGCAGTGCAACGCTGCGCAGTTTGGCATGCCCGGGTTGTTCGCTCGGGAGGGCTGCGGAGAGCATGTTCATCATCCTGAAAACTATATTACGCGCTCACCTGCCATCGGACGGGAACGAATCCGGCTGAAGTAAATCGTTCAAGAACGTCAAAAGGCAGCCCCGTTTCGGTGGCAGAAGTTCCATAACTTCAAAATAGCGGCTGAGTTACGTAAGGTATTCTGGCAGTATCATGTCCGAAATCTCTCCGCTTGATCCGATACAGTTCACCCGGCAGCTTGTCGAAATTGAGTCCACCACCTACCACGAAGGCGCTGTGGGCGATTTTCTGGCGAATTTTCTGTCTGCTCGTGGCTGGGATGCAGAGAAGACCGCGGTACCGCAGCCGCCGGAGAGCGCGAACGCCGGCCCGCGCTGGAATGTGTATGCAGGCATCGCGGGGCAGACTCCGGAACTTGTTTTCTCCACGCATATGGACACGGTTCCGCCCTACATCCCCTACAGGGAGGATGCGGAGTTCCTGTACGGTCGCGGCGTCTCAGATGCCAAGGGAATCATTGCCGCGCAAGTTGCGGCAGCCGAGTCGCTCCGCGCGTCGGGATTGCGCGTCGGGTTGCTCTTTGTCTCTGGCGAGGAGCGGGATTCCGCTGGCGCCAAGGTGGCCAACCTGAAGCCAAAGGGAAGCCGATACCTGATCAACGGTGAGCCGACCGATAATCGCCTGGCCCTGGCCTCAAAGGGTGCTCTGCGCGCGGTGCTCAAGTCTACCGGCAAGATGGCGCACTCGGCGTATCCCGAACTCGGAGACAGCGCGGTTCACAAGCTGGTGGAAGCACTGGGCAAATTGCTGGCACTGGAGTTGCCCGTGACGGAGGACGTGGGACCGAGCACCTTGAACATCGGCCAGGTGCATGGCGGATACGCTCCCAACGTGATTGCGGACAAGGCAGAGGCGCAGGTGCTGGTGCGGCTGGTAGGGGACTCGGCCCCCGTGCGCAAAGCCCTGCTGGACGCCACCGCGGGCCTGGCAGACGTGGATTTCACGCTTGAGATTCCCTTTGTGCGCTTGCGCGCAGTGGAGGGTTTGCCGACCATGATCGCCAAGTTTACGACGGACATTCCGCAGTTGAGCAACTGGGGCGAACCTCTGCTGCTTGGACCGGGATCCATCCACGTGGCGCACACGCCCTTTGAGAAGCTGGCCAAGAAGGAACTGCTTGAGGCAGTTGAGTTGTACATCCAGGTGGCAAAGAAGCTGCTGGCCTGAGGTCGGCGATATCCACCGTGTACTAAATACACAGTTCGAAGCGAAGGAGAAACAGCATGAGTGCATCCATCTATGACATCCCCGTTCGCAAGATCAGCGGCGAAGAGGCATCGCTTGCAGAGTTCAAAGGCAAAGTTCTGCTGGTGGTAAATGTGGCTTCCAAGTGCGGCCTGACGCCGCAGTATGAGGGGCTGGAGAATCTGTACGAACGATTCCGTGGTCAGGGGCTGGCGATTACCGGCTTTCCGGCCAATGACTTCAAGAGCCAGGAGCCGGGCACAGACGAGGAGATCCAGACCTTTTGCACCTCGAATTATGGCGTCAAGTTTCCCATGTACAGTAAGATCACCGTGGTCGGCGCGGAGAAGCATCCCCTGTATGCCACGCTGATTGCGGCACAGCCCAAGGCTGTGAGCGTGGCAGAGGTACCGTTTGCGCAAAAGCTGCGCGGGTACGGCATCGAGCCTAACCAGGAGCCGGAGATTCTGTGGAACTTTGAGAAGTTTCTGGTAAGCCGTTCCGGCGAGGTGGTGCAGCGCTTTGCTCCGGACACCGCGCCCGACGCGCCGGAGCTTGTCGCAGCCATCCAGGCTGAGCTGGCCAAAGCATAAGAGCCGCTGCTCTCGCACAGATTGCGAATTTGCATGGAGCCCGGAGCGCTGGCCGCTTCGGGCTCTTTCCATGTATGCTCAGCCCATGCAAGCGGATTCTTCCCCAACTCACGGTGCTTCGAATCAACTGGAACATGCAGCCTCCTCTTACCTGCGCTCAGCGCGGCATCAGCCAGTGCGGTGGCACGCATGGGGCCCGGAGGCATTTTCTCTGGCGCGGGATGAAAACAAGCCAATCCTGCTGGACATTGGCGCGGTGTGGTGCCACTGGTGCCATGTGATGGACCGTGAGTCGTATGAAGATCCTGAGATTGCGCGAGTCATCAATGACCACTACATCGCCGTCAAGGTGGATCGCGACGAGCGTCCGGATGTGGATACGCGCTACCAGGCGGCGGTGTCCGCTATCAGCGGGCAGGGTGGATGGCCGCTGACCGCATTTCTGACGCCGGATGGACGCCCGTACTTTGGCGGCACCTATTTCCCGCGGGACGATCGCTACGGCCGGCCGGGCTTTGGTCGTGTGCTGCTGACCATGGCGCAGGTGTGGCGTGACCGGCGCGAGGAGGCGCTGGAGTCGGCTGCCAGCGTGATGGCTGCGATTGAACACAACGAAAGCTTCTCGGGCCGGGGAGCCGATCTGACGCTTTCGCTGGTCGACAAGATTGCCGGCTCCGCGCTGGCGCAGTTTGACGCGCGCAATGGCGGATTCGGAGCGCAACCCAAGTTTCCCCATCCAGCGGCGCTGGACTTGCTGCTGGAGCTTGCGCTGCATCGCGGCAACGCGCAGGCCGGCAATGCCTTTCTGGTAACGCTGGAGAAGATGGCCAAAGGCGGCGTTTACGACCAGCTTGCCGGAGGCTTCCATCGCTACAGCGTGGATGAACGCTGGGTGGTGCCGCACTTTGAGAAGATGCTCTACGACAATACGGAACTGCTGCGCACCTATGTGCACGGGTTCCAGAGTTTTGTGCGCGAGGACCTTCGCCAGACGGCACGCGAGATTGTGGCATGGTTTGATGCAACGATGACGGATCGCGAGCGAGGCGGATTCTTCGCCTCGCAGGATGCCGATATCAATCTTGAGGATGACGGCGATTACTTTACCTGGACGCAGGCAGAGGCCCGCGCAATTCTGAGTCCCGCTGAAATGGAAGTCGCCGAGCACTACTGGGATATCGGCGAGCTGGGCGACATGCATCACAACCCCGCGAAGAACGTTCTGCATCGCAAGTACACGGTGCAGGAGCTGGCGGAAAGATCCGTGAAGAGCGTGGGCGAGTTGCAGGAACTGATCGCGTCTGCGCAACAGAAGCTGCTGGCTGCGCGCGCGCAGCGTCCGACGCCGTTTATTGACCGCACGCTGTATACGGGCTGGAATGCGATGGCGGTCTCAGCCTATCTGGAAACGGCTCGTGTGCTGCGGATGGACTCTGCCCGTGAGTTTGCGCTGCTCACGCTGTCTCGCCTGCTGAGCGAGGCGTGGGACGGAGATGCGCTGCTGCATCATGTGATTGCGTACCACGATGGCGCGGCTCCAGCGCAGAAGATTCCCGGCACGCTGGACGATTATGCATTCACGATTCATGCCTGCGTTGAGGCGTGGATCGCCACCGGAGAGATGCGCTTCTACACGGCTGCCGTCAAGCTGGCCGATGCCATGATTGCCCGCTTTTATGATCGCGTTGCCGGCGCTTTTTATGACACGGCCGCGCCTGCGGAGGGCGCGCTGCCGCTGGGCGCTCTTGCGGCGCGGCGCAAGCCGCTGCAGGATGCGCCAACGCCTGCCGGAAATCCAACTGCCGCTGCTGCATTGTTGCGCCTGGAGACTCTGAGCGACCGCGAAGAGTATCGCGAGATTGCCGAGGATACTCTTGGATCCTTTGCCGGCATTGTGGAGCACTTTGGGCTGTATGCCGGCAGCTATGGCCTGGCGCTGGAGCGTCTGCTGCTGGACCCCATGCAGATCGTGGTGGTGGGCACAGGCGCGGCTGCGGACCGTCTTGAGGCAACGGCGGTTGCCGGATTCGCCGTGAACAAGACGGTCATCCGGCTTGCGCCGTCGCAACTGGTTGAGGACGGCCTGCCTCCGGCGCTGGCGAAGATGCTGTTGCAGATGCCGGCTCCGGCCGGCGCGGAGGCATGGGCCGTGGCCTGCCTTGGCCGGACCTGCCTGCCCCCGATTACGGACGCAGAAGCGCTGCTTCGGGCAATCGAGAAAGGCGCCTGAGGACTGTCTTATTCGCTTATTCGCCGCTGAAGGGATTGGTCTCTGGCGGACGAATGGCTGTCGGATCGATTTCCTTCTGTCCGCCGTTCGTCGGCCTTTTGCGGATGCCCGTTGCCGTGTCCGCAATCCAGTTGAAGACGCGGTAGGGATCGCCGGGCAGAAGTTGGCGTTCCTCCAGTGCCAGGCGGACGCGGCGCCGGAACTCGCGCACCGGAGCGTACTGTTTGGTGGCGCGCGTCTTGAAGATGACGGGGAAGATCATCTCCGATCCCTTGACGGCTTCCACGCCTAGGATTTGAGGGTCGGCGACGAACAGGTTGCGGAACTCCTCCTGGTTGCGGATGTCGGCCGCGATCCCTTTGAGCAGTTCCAGCACCGCGTCCGGATTGGCGGAGTAGTCCACGCTGACGTTGATGGTGGCGATGGAGTAGTCGATGCTCTGGTTGGCGACGGTGGAGATCTGTGAGTTGGGAATGATGTACAGGGTGCCGTCGGTATCGCGGACAGTGGTCTTGCGCAGTGTCATTCCCTCCACCACGCCCGACACGCCGGCCAGCTTGACCGTATCTCCCACATTGAACTGATCTTCGATCAGGATCAGCATGCCATTCAGCATATCGCGCACGATGTTCTGCGCAGCCAGACCGATGGCCACGCCGGCGATGCCCGCCGATGCCAGCAGCGGAGCCAGGTCAACGCCCACGGCGTCAAGGAACTGCAGGCTGACGATGGCGGAGATGATGGCAATGCCTGTGGTCCGGATGACTCCGGCCAGCGTCTTGACCTGCGCCACCCGGTTCTGCCCCGCGGCATGCTGCTCGGCGATGTGGATCATCCGGGCCGTGATCATGCGCAGCAAGCGATTGAGTACAAAAGCGATGATGGCCACCACGATCAGGTGAGGCAGCTTGACGTGGAGGAACTCCTGGGTATCGTCAACCCACTCATCGAGCACCTTGCCCAGGAATCGGCCTTGGGCAAAGATGCCTGTTCCTGCCGCAAAAAGAAACGGAATCATACCAACTCTCCTCTTTCTATCTATACTGTGCGCAGCAAGAAGGAAGCTGTGCCGGATCGTGTTCCGATTCAAGATTAGCGCGTGGAGAGAGTGGGTAGGCGGGTTGCTGTCCGGCACTCCTCATCGGCGCATCCGCGAATCGGCGCCGGTGCGGGCCAAAGCATAGCGCTCGTGGAAGATGGTGCCGTGGCGCAGGGAATGGGCGCGGCGCCTCGAGGTGGTTATGCAGCGTATGGCAAGGCGGAAGCCACAGAGCGGCAAGCCTACTCAAACTGCGGGCGGGCAGAGGCTCCGAATGCTGATGTTTGCCGGGCTGCCCAGCCTGCTGGCGATAGCTCTTGTGGCAGGCTACATGCGCGGCGATGCGGTGGTCGCGGCCACGCAGGCGGAGGTTGCAGGGCGGGCTACTGCGCCTCAGGCCTCTCCAGTGGCGACGGCGGCGCACGCCACAAACGGCGCGGAAACAGGGCATACGGCGCAACCGGGGAGCAAGCCGGAGGCGAAGATGGACAGCGAAAAGCTGCTTGCCCTGGCGGTGGCCTTAAAGGCCGAAGTGGATAAGACGAACAAGGACATGTTGTCCGTCTCAGTGGTGCGAAAAGCGCAGGAGATCGAGAAGCTGGCGCGAGCTGTACGGGAGAGATCAAAGTACAGCGGTGGGCCGGGCTAGCAGGGTTGTGGAGTGGGCATCCGGCAGCAGGTTCTTCGGGGTCGTTCAATATGTATTTGGTGCAAAACAGGCGGCAGCGGGCAGAAGGGGCTTTCTCTTACCGTATTGGGATGCGCGTGGGAACGTGGCTCGCGGGAGTGCTTCTGCTGCTGGCCTTTACCGGCGCACGAGGGGTACCGGAACCGGGTCCACAGATCGTGCAGAAAACATCTCCGCAGAGGCCCCAATCGCCTTTTGATGACGATGTGGACCACAATCCGGCATTCAGTCACAAGCAGTTGCGCGCCATGAATGCGGAACGGCAGAAGGATCTGGTTGCCGATACGAACCGGTTGCTCAAGCTCGCAAAGGAGTTGAATGCCGAACTGGAGGCGGCCGGCTCTGAGACGCTGACCCCGGACCAGATACGCAAAGTGGCTCGCATTGAGAAGCTGGCACGCAGCGTCCGAGAGAAGATGATTCTGACGGTTGGCGGAGGCAGTCCGTTCCGTGGCATGTTTACCGAACCGACGGAGTGAAAATCAGGCTTGCAGTCGAGAGACCTGAGAAGAGAGGATGGCAATGTCCCGGGGAAAGGTTGTTACAATCAGGGATGGTTTTGCAGTAGTAGAACCTGAAATCTGGAGTAACGGAAATGGGACTTGCGGTTTCCAGCGCACGGGCGCCACAGGCGTTTAGCAACGAAGGCAGCCTGACTCCGCAGCAGTTAATCGAGATCTACAGGCTGATGTATCTATCGCGCCAGGTAGACGATCGCGAGATACTTCTCAAGCGCCAGCAAAAGATCTTTTTCCAGATTTCAGCCGCCGGGCATGAAGCCCTGCAGGTGGGCGCCGCGCTGGCGTTGCGGCCCGGTCATGACTGGTTCTTCCCTTACTATCGCGACCGTGCGCTTTGCCTGGCGCTGGGTGTTTCCCCGCATGACATGTTTTTGCAGGCTGTAGGGGCTGCGACGGATCCGGCCAGCGGTGGACGGCAGATGCCCACCCACTGGAGCAGCCGGGCACTGCACATTGTCAGCACTTCCTCCTCGACCACCACGCAGGTGCTGCATGCCGTGGGCTGTTCGGAGGCCGGGCGCTACTTCAGCCGGCATCCGGAGGCGAGCGCAAAGAACGCCGGCGACTATCGCGCCTTTCATGATGTGGAGTTCCACGGGGACGAGGTCGTTTTTACCGCCCTGGGCGAAGGGTCAACTTCGCAGGGCGAGTTCTGGGAGGCGATCAATACCGCCTCCAACAAGAAGCTGCCGGTCATCTTCTGCGTGGAAGACAACGGCTATGCCATCAGCGTGCCGGTGGAAGTGAATACGCCGGGCGGCAATATCTCCAAGCTGGTGGCCAATTTCCCGAACTTCCATTTTGTTGAGGTGGATGGCACGAACCCTGAGGCGTGTCTGCGCGCCTTTCAGAATGCGGCCAGGCACTGCCGCGCCGGTCATGGTCCGGCGTTTGTGCACGGGCATGTCATTCGGCCCTACTCCCACTCTCTCTCGGATGACGACAAGCTTTATCGGTCTGCCGCTGAACGCGAGGCCGATGCGCTGCGCGACCCCATTACCAAGATGCAGATGCGGCTGTTGCGCGAGGGCATTCTGACCGCGGAACAGATCAACGAACTGGAGCAGGCGGTGGACCGGGAGGTGGCTGAGGCCGCCGAACGCGCGCTTGAGGCTCCGCTGCCGGCCGTCTCGGGGATTACGCGCCACGTGTACTCTGAGGATCTGAATCCGATCCATGCAGCGTTTGCTACCGAGCAGATTGGCGCAGCGGGTGCGGACAAGCCTGCCGGAGGCAAGGGCAGTGGTCCGCGCACCATGGCCGATCTCATCAATGCCTGCCTGCATGATGAGATGCGGCACGATCCGCGCATCGTGATCTACGGGGAAGACGTAGCGGACGCCAGTCGTGAGCAGGCCCTGCAGGAAGTGAAGGGCAAGGGAGGCGTCTTCAAGCTCACGGCCGGATTGCAGACGGAATTTGGCTCGGAGCGTGTCTTCAACTCTCCGCTGGCCGAGGCCAACATTGTGGGCCGCGCCATCGGTTACGCCGTGCGCGGCATGAAGCCGGTGGTGGAGATACAGTTCTTCGACTACATCTGGCCCGCCATGCACCAGATCCGCAACGAGCTTGCGCTGATGCGCTGGCGCTCGAACGGCACCTGGGCCGCTCCGGTGGTGATGCGCGTGCCGATCGGCGGCTACCTTACGGGCGGCTCTATTTATCACTCGCAGTCGGGCGAAAGCATCTTTACGCATATCCCGGGGCTTCGCGTGGTCTTTCCGTCGAATGCCCTGGACGCGAATGGACTGCTGCGCACGGCGATACGCTGCGATGACCCGGTGCTGTTTCTGGAGCACAAACGGTTGTATCGCGAGACCTATGGCCGCGCCGCGTATCCGGGACCGGATTTTGCCATACCGTTCGGCAAGGCCAAGGTGGTGCGGCCGGGTAAGCACATCACGCTCATCACCTACGGGGCCGTGGTGCCGCGCGCCTTGCAGGCCGCGGAGAAAGCGCATCACGAGCATGGCATCGATGTGGAGATTCTGGACCTGCGCACGCTGAGTCCCTATGACTGGGAGGCAATTGCCACCTCGGTTCGCAAGACGAGCCGCGTCATCATGGCCCACGAGGACATGCTGAGCTGGGGCTATGGAGCGGAGATTGCAGCGCGGATTGGCGACGAGCTGTTCGAGGATCTGGATGCGCCGGTTCGCCGCGTGGGTTCCATGGATACGTTTGTGGCCTATCAGCCGATTCTGGAAGACGTGATCCTGCCGCAGCCGGACGCCATCCTGAGGGCAATTGTTGATCTGCACTCGTACTAGAGCGATGCTGCGCAAAGGGGCAGCCGGATACAATACGGGGATGAGGCGGCGTAAAAAGCTCGATGGGGATGCGGGAACCGCTTCGCTGCAGGTGGTCAGTCCGGCATGACCCGATTTCTTCGCCTCCTCCGATATGGCTTGCCGTACTGGCTGCAGCTGCTGCCGGGTGTGCTTCTGCTGGCGGGTGTAGGCCTCCTCGACAACTTTCGCACCCTGCTGTTTCAGCCCATCTTTGACAAGGTGCTGGCGCCGAATGCGCCGGATGGCCCCATTACGCTGGGCGTGCCGCACTCTCCGTGGCATCTGGATCTGCGTATCGTGGTTCCCCACTTCATGCACAACGCGTGGACGGTGGTGGCATTTGCGTTGGTTATGTCCACGGTCGTCAAGGGAATCTGCGACTACCTGGGAACCTACCTGGTGAATTACGCGGGCTTCGGCATGGTGACGGACCTGCGGAACCATCTATACGAGACGACGCTCCGACGCTCCTCCAGCTTCTTTCACAAGCATGCAACCGGCACCATTCTCTCCACGCTGATCAATGATGTAGATCGAGTGCAGACGGCGGTCAGCTCGGTGATTGGGGAGTTTCTGCAGCAGTTCTTCACCTTCCTCGTTGGACTTGTTATTGTGATTCGCCTGGGAGGCTATCTCAGCTGGGCGCTGCTGCTGTTCATTCCGGTGGTGGTAACGTCTTCGCGCAAGATTGGCAGGGAAGTGCGCACGCGCACTCGCTCCGGCCAGGACAAGCTCGCCGAGATCCAGAACATCCTGCACGAGACGGTTACCGGCAATCGCATTGTGAAGGCCTTCAACACGGAGCTGTGGGAGATTCTGCGGTTTCAAAAGGCGGCAAAGCGCCTGTTTCGCGCCAACCTGCGCAGCGTTCGCATCCAGTCCATCAGCTCGCCGCTCATGGATACGATCGGCGCGATCGCCATTGCGCTGCTGCTCTTGATTGGCCGCAATGAAATTCAGCATGGCCGCATGACGATCGGCGCATTTGGCGCCTTCATCATTGTGCTCTTCAAGCTGTACGACCCGGTGCGCAAGTTTGCCTACTTCTACAACAGCTTCCAGCAGGCCATGGGCGCGTCGGCTTCCATCTTCGGTTTCTTTGACGTGAAGGATGACGTGAAGGAGTGCCAGCATGCGAAGTCGCTGAAGGGCTTCTCCAAGTCGATTCACTTTGAGGATGTGGGGTTCTTCTACTCGACGGAAGAGGGGGAGCACCAGATTCTGCATAACGTGGACCTGGAGGTGCGCGCGGGAGAGGTGCTGGCACTGGTGGGTCCAAGCGGAGCGGGCAAGTCCACGCTCGTGAACTTGATTCCGCGTTTCTTCGATGTGACTTCCGGCCGCATCCTGATTGATGGGCATGACCTGCGCGACCTGACGCTTTCCTCGCTTCGCCGCGAGGTGGCGCAGGTTACGCAGGAGACCATCCTGTTTAACGATACGGTGCGCAACAACATTGCCTATGGCCAGCCCGATATGCACAGTCATCTGGTGGAGCAGGCCGCGCGGAATGCTCTTGCGCATGACTTTATTCTGCGTATGCCGCAGGGTTACGACACCGTGATTGGCGAGAAGGGATTCCGGCTTTCGGGCGGCGAGCGTCAGCGCATTGCGATTGCCCGCGCCATCCTGAAGAACGCACCTATTCTCATCCTGGATGAAGCGACGTCGGCGCTGGATGCAGAGAGCGAATCGCTTGTGCAGGCTGCGCTGGCTAACCTGATGCAGGGACGCACGGTGCTGGTGATTGCGCACAGGCTGGGCACGGTGCGCCGGGCCAATCGTATTGCGGTGCTTGAGGGTGGACGCATTACGGCTGTGGGCCCGCACGAGGAGCTTTTGAACATTTCGCCCACCTACCAGAGGCTTTACCAGTTGCAGTTTATGGATGTACCCGAGAACGGAACGCTGGAGCCGATGGCTTTCGGCGATGTAAAGGAATAGCCGGCATGCCGATTTATTCAATGACGGGCTTTGCCCGCGCTCAAGTTCGCGTTCACGATCAACTGACGTACACGCTGAGCC
This sequence comes from Acidobacteriota bacterium, assembly GCA_021781495.1. Classification (GTDB taxonomy): domain Bacteria; phylum Acidobacteriota; class Terriglobia; order Terriglobales; family Acidobacteriaceae; genus Telmatobacter. The sequence goes on from JAJXWS010000016.1 coordinate 24,956, forward strand.
TGAAGAGCGTAAACCATCGTTTTCTTGATCTGCAGCTGCGCCTGCCGGGCGGGCTGGACGCGCTGGAGATGGATCTGCGGCGGATGCTGAAAGAGAGCCTGGTGCGCGGTCATGTGGAACTGATGCTCTCAGTGGATCGCTCGCAGCAGCAGAAGGCGGGCTACAACCGCGATCTTGTGTCGACGTATCTGGGTGCGTTTCAGACGGCGCGCGAAGAATTTGGCCTGGCGGGAGAGCCGGATCTGAATGCAGTGCTGCGGATGCCGGCTGCGCTACAGAGTGAGAATTACAGCAACAGCGACGAGGATCTTGCGGCTCTGGCGGAGAGCGTGAAAGCAAAGATCGGGCCGTTGCTGGAAGATCTGAAAGGAATGCGCGCGCGCGAGGGCGAATCGCTGGAAGCCATTCTCCATGCTTCGCTCGACCGGCTGGCGGAAGCGGTGCAGGGTGTGTCGGAATCGCGGCCTGAAGTCGAGGCGCGTTACCAGGAGCGCTTGACGCAACGGCTTGTGGCCGCCACCGGCAATGAATTCAATCGGCAGCGGCTGCTGGAAGAAGTGGCCGTCCTGGTGGATCGCAGCGATATTGCAGAAGAGCTGGCGCGGATGACGACGCACATCGGGCATTTTCGCGAACTGCTGGCTGCGGGCGGCGAGGTGGGCAAGAAGCTGGATTTTCTGTTGCAGGAGATGAACCGCGAAGCCAACACGCTGCTCTCCAAGACAGGCGGCGTCGGCGGCAAGGGCACACGCATTACCGAGCTTGGGCTGGCGATGAAAGCGGAAATTGAAAAGGCTCGTGAGCAGGTCCAGAACGTGGAGTAGCAGGCCAACACGCCGCTCACTGGCAAGGAAAGGGAAGACTAAAACGTGGCAGGTATCTTGTTTATCATCTCGGCGCCCTCCGGTTCCGGCAAAAGCACGCTGGTGGGTGAGCTGCGCAAGCAGGTCACCGGTGTGGACTTTTCCATATCCTGGACGACCCGCCCCCCGCGCGGCTCGGAGGAGCACGGACGGGAGTACTACTTCACCAACCGCGAAGAGTTTGAACGGATGCGGGATGAAGGCAAGTTTCTGGAGTACGCCGAGGTCTTTGGGAACTACTACGGAACAGCCAGACACTCGCTGGAGGATGCGCGACGCCAGGGACATGACCTGCTGCTCGACATCGATGTGCAGGGGGCTGACCAGGTACGCAAGACTATGCCCGAGGCGGTGAGTATCTTTGTTATGCCTCCCACGCCCAAGGTGCTGCGCACCCGCCTGCGGAATCGCAGCCGCGCGGAGGGCCAGGTAAATGAGGCGGAGCTCTACCGGCGCCTGAGCGAAGCCAGCAAAGAAATTGAGAATTATCGGGATTACGGCTATATTTTGGTCAACGACATCCTGGACCGTACGGTGGCGCAGTTGGAGGCCATTGTGCTCGCCGAGCGGTTTTACCGGAACGGCGAGCCAATTGCGTACCGTTCCAGCAGGGTGTTGGAGGTGGCCGCCGCCTGCAGGCTTGCAAATTCGCGGGATCGGCTGAAGCCGGTGCTCGAAGCATTTGGAATTGATGGGGTGTCTGGCCAGCAACAGCTTCCCTTTGGAGACGAATCTGATGAGGATTGAAACCCAGTTTGATTCGAACTATCGCAAGGTTCTGGTAGCGGCGCGTCGCGCGCGGCAGTTGCAGAGCGGTTCCGCGGCGCTGATCGCCAGCCGCTCCAACAAAGCCTGCCGGATTGCGCAGGATGAGATTGACGCCGGAAAGATCGCGTACGTCAAGGGCGACGTCCCGGTGCAGAAGCCGCTGGTGGAAGATCGCGGGATTCCGATTCTCTCGCATTGATCGTCCAGCCGGTTACGTAACGGATCAAGACGGTAGAGGCGCGGCGGTAGTTCTTCCCCGGAACAGCCGGGAAGAGCACGCGCCTGCGTTCGTCCGATGCGAATTCAGACTAGAATTTAGATATGAGAGTAACGGTTGGTGTATCGGGTGGCGTTGCCGCATACAAGGCGGCGGAGTTGGTGCGCGCCCTGCAGAAGCAGGCACTTGAAGTTCATGTTGTCATGACCGAGTCCGCTACCCGGTTCATTCAGCCGCTAACCTTTGCAGCGCTCACCGGGCACAAGGTAATCACCAGCCTCTGGGACGAGTCCGGCAGCGGCGAGAGCGACTATAACCCGGCCGGGGAACAGAGTGGAATTGAGCATATTGCGGAGGCGCAGTGGGCCGATGCTCTGGTGGTTGCGCCCGCAACCGCGAATATTCTGGCGAAGTTTGCGCACGGGATTGCCGATGATTTTCTGACCACGATGTATCTGGCGACGCAGGCTCAGGTTCTAGTGGCCCCGGCCATGAACGTGAACATGTGGGAGCATCCCGCTACGCAAGCGAATGTGGAGGTTTTGCGGCTGCGCGGCGTTCGCGTGATTGAGCCCGGGACCGGCGAGCTCGCATGCGGCATGGTGGGTGCGGGGCGCATGGCTGAGCCTGACGCGATTGCCGAAGCAGTTTTGAATGCGCTTGGCCGACGCCATGATCTGGCCGGGGAAGTGGTGCTGGTGACTGCAGGCGGTACCCGCGAGGCGCTTGATCCCGTGCGATTTCTGGGAAATCGTTCGAGCGGCAAGATGGGCTATGCCATTGCCGATGCCGCACAGAGCCGGGGCGCCAAGGTCATTCTGGTCAGCGGCCCGTCGGCACTGCCACCTCCGCCGCACTGCGAGCTGGTGAAGGTGACGACTGCCGATCAGATGCGCACGGCGGTTCTGGAGCACATGAGCGAGGCTACTCTCATCATCAAAGCCGCGGCTGTGGCCGACTATCGCCCCACCAATCCCTCTGGTCAGAAACTCAAGCGTACTGGGCCAATCACGCTGGAGCTGACCCCGACGGAGGATATTCTTGCCGAGGTCGCACGGCATCGCCGGCCCGGGCAACTGATCATCGGCTTTGCCGCAGAGACGGAAAACAGCATGGAGAATGGTCGCGCCAAGCTGCTGCGCAAGGGAGCCGATGCAATCGTTGTGAATGATGTATCCGGTGAGGGAGTGGGCATTGATGCAGACAATAATGCTGCCACCTTCCTTACTCCATCCACGGCGATTGATCTGCCGGAGATGCCGAAGCGCAAGCTGGCGGACCGCATTCTCGATGAGATTCTGACCCTGCGCCGCCCGCGCTCTCTGGTTGTGGAACTGGATGAGACGACGCCGCAGGAGCGCGTCCTCAGCGAGTCGGAGTCACCCGCGAGTCATCGCAGACATCTGATTGTGGAGGGCTGAGGGTGGCGCAGTCACTTGACCCTCTCACGCAGCAGGCTCTGAGTGCCCGCCTTCGCTTCTATCGAGATCTCGGCCTGACGGAGTTCTATCGCAGGCCCGTCGATCCGTCGTGGATCGCGCCTGCGGCGGAGATCCAAGTGCCTGCGATAGAGGAAATGCCAGCGGCTGGCGCGCCGCAGCAAGCAGTAGCGGAGAGGATTGAAGCCGGTGGCGCCGGCTTGTCCCGAACGATTGCAGAAGAACCACCGCAAGCAGAACTTCTTCAGGAGAACACGCTCATTCCACCACGCAAGGCGATTCCCGCATCTCCTCAGATTGCTGCTGCTGTTCCGCCAGCTGAGCGCGAGCAGGCTCTACAGGCTATTCGCAACGACATTGGCGACTGCACGCGGTGTGCGCTGCACAAAGGACGCAACAAGCTGGTGTTCGGCGATGGAAGCCCACTGGCCCGGCTGATGTTTGTGGGCGAGGGGCCGGGAGCCGATGAAGACGCACAGGGGTTGCCGTTTGTGGGCCGCGCCGGGCAATTGCTCAACAACATGATTGCGGCGATGGGGCTGAAGCGCGAAGAGGTGTACATCGCCAACGTGGTGAAGTGCCGTCCGCCGAGCAATCGCACACCTGAGCCGGACGAGGCAAATACGTGCTCCCCGTTTTTATTTCGCCAGATTGATGTGGTGCGACCGGAGGTGCTGGTTGCACTGGGGGCTACGGCGGCGACCTATCTGCTGGGCCAGCGGCAGCCACTGGCTGGCTTGCGCGGGCGCGTGCATGCGTTTCGTGGCGCGAAACTCATTGTGACGTATCATCCAGCCTTCCTGTTGCGCGATCCTCGACAGAAGAAAGAGGCGTGGGCCGATTTGCAGATTGCCATGCGCGAACTGGGGCTGAAGGCGCCAGTCAAGAGTTGAGCGCAGGGCAGCGCTCGGTTCATCTGGGGTCCTGCCAGAGTTTGACGCCGCCGAGGAGACCGGTTTCGTTGGGAACGATGGTGATGTTCTTGCCGGGGTCGAAATCGATCTTTTTGGCGTTGCCGCCGCCAATGTAAAGGTGATCCCAGTTGAAGAGCTTTTCGGTCTGGTCGATGGCTTCTTTCAGCAGCTTGTTCCAGCGTTTCTTGCCGAAGCGGTCGAGGCCGCGGCGTCCCAGGTAGTCCTCGTAGGTCATACCCTTGACGCGCCAGGGGTGGTGGCCGAGTTCGAGGCCCGGACAGAGGCGGCCGTCCGTGAAGAGGGAACCGCCAAGGCCGGTGCCGAGGGTAAGAGTGAGCTCGACGCCGACGCCCTTGATGGCTCCGTAGCCCTGCACGGCGGCGTCATTGCAGACGCGCACGGGTTTGCGCCAGAGCTTTTCGAGCTCAGCCTGCAGCGGGAAACCTCCGGCCCAGCGGGGGTGAAGGTTAAAGGCGCCGTAGGTCTTGCCGTGTTTGACGATGCCGGGAAATCCGACGGAGACGCGGTCGAATTTACCGAGCATGCGGCGCAGCTCATCGAGCTTTTTCAGCACAGCCGCCGGCGTGGGGATTTTTGGCGTGACGATGCGCTGGCGCTCGCTGAGCGGCTTGCCCTCAGTATCAAGAAGCATGGCCTTGAGGTGGGAGCCTCCGATATCGATGGAGAGCGTGATTGGAGATTGAGGCGACGAGGACGGGCTGGCTGCGGGACTGGGTGTGGTTTTCGTCTTGGGTGCCATCAGCAGGAATTGTACTGCGGAAACCGGGAGTTGCGATGCCAGATCTGGCGTGCAGGGCGGGGCGACTGCGCGGTGTAAGCCGCATCCCCTAAACTGGGTGCTGGCCCCGATGCATTCATTTTGTGAAGTTGCCCTGCCCGTGCCCCTTGATCGCGCCTTTACGTACGCGGTGCCGGAGGGCCTGTGCCCAGAGCGTGGAGCGCGCGTGGTGGCCCCCTTTCGCAATGAAAAGCTGATTGGGGTGGTGACGGCTCTTTCTGACACTGCGCCGGCGGACTTTGAAGCTCGCCCGCTTGAAGCAGTGCTCGACCCGGAGCCTTTGCTCGGCGAGCATCTGCTGACCCTGGCTGAGTGGATTGCGCAGTACTACCTGGCGCCGCTGGGCGAGGTATTGCGGGGGATGTTGCCCCTGATGGCGGAGGTGCGCAGCACCGTCTACTACCGCATTACCGATCTGGGGCGCGATGTGCTTGCGGATTGCCTGGACGGCGACTCTCCCAGGGCGTCTGGCAGGACGGGAAGACGGCGCGGCCTGCTGTCCAAAGAGGAGTACGATGCGGAGCGGCGGGTTCTGGATCGGCTGGCCGCGGGTGAACCCGTCAAGGTCTCCACGCTGCGCACGGCCACGTCGGCGGGGCTTCCGCTGCTCAACGCCATGGTGCGCAAGAAATGGATTGTGCGCGAGACTAACGCCACGGAGCGGGATGCACGGCGTATAGAGCGGTTTGCGGTGCTGGTGCCGGAAGCGCGTCTGCCCGCAATGACGCCGAAGCAGCAGGCAATTCTGGCGGAGCTGGCCGCGTGTGGCGGAGAGCTTCCGCTGGCAGAGCTGCGCCGGCGAGATCTGCCCTCGTCGACGCTGCAGACACTGGTGCGGCGCGGGCTGGTGCGAATTGAAGAACGGCCCGCGTCGTTTCGCCTTGGGGGACTCGGGACGCGCAATGATCCTTTTCATCTGAATGAGCCACAGACCGAGGCGCTGGCCTGCATAGCCACGGCGCTGGGAGGATTCAAGCCCTTCCTGCTGCATGGTGTCACCGGTTCGGGCAAGACGGCGGTGTATCTGGCGGCCATGCAGAGAGCCCTGGACCGCGGGCTTGCCTCGATTTTGCTGGTGCCGGAGATTGGTCTTACGCCGCAGACCGCCGGCCTGCTGGATGCGGCCTTCGGGTCGCGCGTGGCTTTGCTGCACTCCGCTCTTACGCCGGAGGAGCGCAGCGAGCAGTGGCGGCGCATTCACCGGGGAGAGGCTCCGATTGTGGTGGGAACGCGCTCCGCCATCTTTGCGCCAGTGCCAAACCTGGGGCTGATCCTGGTGGACGAGGAGCATGACCAGAGCTACAAGCAGGAGGAGACGCCGCGCTACAACGCACGCGATGTGGCGGTGATGCGCGCCAAGCTGGCGGGTGCAGTGGTGGTGCTGGGCTCGGCCACGCCGTCGCTGGAAAGCTGGCATAACTCCGAGCAGGGCAAGTACACGCGCATTGAGATGCGGGATCGCGTCAAGGATCGTCCGTTGCCGCAGGTGGAACTGATCGATATGCGGCGCGAGTTTCAGGAGACGGGACAGGGCCAGCTTTTTTCCCGCGCCCTGGTGGAGGAGACGCGCCGCACGCTGGAGCGGGGAGAGCAGGCGATCATCCTGCTCAATCGGCGCGGCTATTCCTTTGCGGTGATCTGCCGGGCCTGCGGTGAGAAGCTGGAGTGCCAGAACTGCGCGATTGCGCTGACCCACCACAAGCCTCCGGCGGAGGATGCGGGACTGGCACGGGAGGGGCAACGGCTGGAGTGCCACTACTGCGGCTATAAGCGCACGGTGCCGGCGCGATGCCCCAAGTGCGCAAGTGAGCACCTCTACTATCTCGGAGCCGGGTCGCAGCAGGGCGAGGAGCGGCTTGCGGAGATCTTTCCGGGTGCGCGCATCGGCCGCATGGACCGGGATACGGTGCGGGGACGGCATGACCTGGAGCGGCTGCTGGCCCGGCTCCACTCGGGCGAAATCAATCTGCTGGTGGGAACGCAGATGATTGCCAAAGGGCACGATATCCACGGCGTTACGCTGGTGGGCGTGGTGGGCTGCGACCATGCGCTGTCCATGCCGGACTTCCGCGCGGCGGAGCGCGTCTTTCAACTGATGACGCAGGTTTCCGGCAGGGCGGGGCGCGGCGATCTGCCCGGCCGCGTGATTGTGCAGACGTACTATCCCGACCACTACGCGATTACGGCTGCCAGTACGCACAACTACGCCGGATTTGTGGAGCGCGAGTTGAAGTACCGCCGCTGGATGCACTATCCGCCATTTGGCGTGCTGGCAAACGTGCTGCTGCAGTCAGAGAAGCTGGAAGAGGTGGCCGGCTGGTCGGCAGAGCTGGGCCGATGGTTCCAGCAGTCGGGGCAGTCCTCCGTGAGGGTGCTTGGCCCGTGCACGGCTCCCATTGCCCGCATCAAGGGCGTCTACCGTTTCCACCTGATTCTGAAGGCTGGCTCGCGCAGCGCGCTGAACGCAGTGCTGCGCGGCATGCTGGCGCATGCTGAGGGTGCGGGCATTCCGCGCAAGGGAGTTGTGGTGGACGTGGATGCACAGCGACTGATGTAGCCCGCTGCCACGCGGCGTGAGCGCAGGCGGATGTAAGTCGTGTGGACGGTGCTACTTGGCCGGAGGGGTGCTGTCGGCCAGGGTATGCAGCTCCTTGCCGGGCTTGAAGCGGACAGCTTTGCCGGGGGTGATGCTGACCTCAGTGCCGGTGCGGGGATTGCGGCCGATGCCGGTTTTGCGGGCGCGGACGCTGAAGACGCCGAAACCACGCAGCTCGATGCGTTCGCCGGCCGTGAGAGCCTGCTTGAGCCCTTCGAAGACTGTGTCGACAGCTGCTTCGGCCTTAGTGCGGGGCAGGCCCGTGCGCTCGATCACGTGATGGACGATATCCTGTTTAATCAAAGCGGTCACCTCGCTGGCGCAATTGAATTGACTGTACCACACCGTACGAAATTGATGGTACAGGATTTGCATTCCGGCCCAAAGATTCCGTCGCATTGCCGGACAGTGCCCTGCGGGAGGGAAAGCGGGGCGCGGGCGGTGGATTTCCAGGCTGCTCGCCGGGTTGCGGAGGCGGAAAACCGTGGCGTGGTTGTCATCGGCGGCCGCGTTTCGTAAGATGGAGCCTTCGAGCGGTCATTTGATTCCGCTGGTGAATGCCGGGTACGGCTCAGGACCCGGAACAGGAGAGGCATGTCAATTCAGAGTGACCGTTGGATCCGGGAACAGGCGCTGAACCACAAGATGATTGAACCCTTCAGCGAAAAGCAGGTCCGCGAGGGCGTGATTTCGTTTGGGCTTTCTTCCTATGGCTATGATCTTCGAGTCTCCGATGAGTTCAAGATCTTCACCAATGTGAACAGCGCGATCATCGACCCCAAGGCGTTTGACGAGCGCTCTTTTGTCTCAGTGCAGGCGGACTCGGTCATTATTCCGCCCAACTCCTTTGCCCTGGCCCGGTCGGTTGAGTACTTCAGGATTCCGCGGGATATTTTGACCATTTGCGTGGGCAAGTCCACCTATGCCCGCTGCGGAATCATTGTGAATGTAACGCCCTTTGAGCCGGAGTGGGAGGGATTTGTTACCCTCGAAATCTCCAACACGACCCCGCTGCCGGCCAGAGTGTATGCCAACGAAGGCTTGTGCCAGATCCTGTTCTTCCATTCGAATGAGCCTTGCGAGGTCAGCTACGCGGACCGCAAGGGCAAGTACCAGAAACAGCAGGGCATTGTTCTTCCCAAACTCTGATTTGCAAGCGATCCAGGCGTGCAATAGGCAGGTCTGGCGAGGCGGCGGTATACGCGTTCCTCTGCGCGGCCAGGGTTCCCGGCGCCAGGGCGGTAATCCGGGATGCGCGCGCGGAATTCCGGCGCTGGCGGAAGGTATCTTCAAGAGGCTGGCCAGGTATTCTGGAGCGGGCCTAACCCATTCATGTGATTGCGATTCGCATGAGTTATGACCCATAGTGAATGCAAGAGTGAACAAGGCATGGATGGCCACATTGCACATCCGTAATCCAATCCGCATTGGCATACCGGCTGGAGAACCGATTCGGCTGGAAGGTCTTCGCAGCATCTTTGATCACCGGCCCTCTGCTGGTGAGCCGAAGCTGGTTCCCGTCATTGGCGAGCTGGGAGAGCTGCTGGCGGACCGGCAGATTGAGTACCTGGTGGTGGACCTGAATGCCACATCGGGCCGCTTGCAGGCATTGGGGGATATTCGCACAGCACGGCCTGACCTTCGATTGATCGTTATCGGACCGGAGGGAGACGACGAGCTGGTCATGGACTCGATTGTCGCGGGCGCCAGAGCGTATCTGGACCTGACAGCGGGCCCGCGCGTGGTGCGGGAGGCAATCGACGTGGTGGTGGCCGGGTCCATCTGGGCGCCAAGGCGGGTGCTCTCCAAGCTCATCGACCGGCTCTTGACCAGCCCGGAGGGCGGTCTGTCGAGCGCTGCTCCGCGGCTGACCGCGCGGGAGCGCCAGGTGCTGGATCTCATCCTGATGGCGCGCTCCAATCGAGAAATCGCGATGGAACTCGGGATTGAGGAGCGAACGGTGAAGGCCCACGTGGGCAGGCTGATGCGCAAGACGGGCGTGGAAAATCGGATCGCGCTGTCGATACGCGCACTGGGCGGGCACCTCTCCTCGGGGGCTGGCGGCAAGGCGGGAGCGAAACGCAAGTCGGACGAGAGGCTGTAATCGGCCCTCTGGAGCGTGGTTACTAAAATCTATTGTCCTTCCGTACTCTTGATGCCCAGGGGTAACCGTTTTCATAATCAGTCTCAGAAACAACGCAGATCTGGGGAAAGGAGTTCCCAGGCGACATGTTTCTCATGGTGCCTGGGAACTCCTATTTTTTCTGACCGTTGCTCTCTTATTTTTGCCTGCCTCTGACCTCTCAGCCTACCTCTCAGGCAAACTCAGCATCTGAATGCCAAGAAGTGATGTTTTCGCTCACAGGGAATGTTCCACCGTGTGACGTGCCGTATGCGTCTCATGGATGTAATCTCCTGTGCTGTAGGCTGATTTGTGTCCCCGGATTTTTGGGAGATGAGAAGGTATCCCCGCCTGTGGTTACATCGCGGCCATTGCTTCGTCTTTTCGTTGGAATCACACTAGAACCCGCGTCGTTGAGATGCGGAATGGAAAGGATCCAGGTATGAAGAAAGCCATAGCTTCCATCTGCCTCTGTTTCATGTTTACCTGCACCGCATTCGCACGCTCTTCGCGGCAGGATTTGCAGGTCCGTATCGATTCAGCCAAGACGGTGCTGGACCAGATTATGGCCGCCCAGGACAACAGCATTCCGCTGAACATTCTGCAGCAGGCAACCTGCGTCGCCGTTGTGCCGGGCATGATCAAAGGCGCGTTTGTCTTTGGCGGGCAGTACGGGCAGGGCGTGGTGACCTGCCGCACGGGGCATGGCTGGAGCGCACCGGTCTTCATCCGCATGGCGGGTGGATCCTTCGGTTTCCAGATCGGCGGGCAGTCGACCGACCTGGTGCTGGTTGCAGTCAACGACAAGGGCTTTCAGGATCTGCTGAAGAGCAAGTTCAAGATTGGCGGAGATGCCTCTGCCGCCGCCGGCCCGGTGGGACGCTCAGGACAGGCTGCCACGGACTGGAAGATGAATGCCGAGTTGCTGAGCTACTCGCGCAACAAGGGTCTCTTCGCCGGAATCGATCTGGATGGTACGAGCGTGAGCCAGAACATGGAGGACACGGAAACCTTCTATGGCGCTCCTCACACCTTTGAGTCGATTCTGAAGGGCAGCGTGGCTGTGCCGCAGGGAGCGGTCACCTTTGTGCGGACCGTGGCCCACTACTTTATGGCAGCCAAGGCGCAGAAGTAGCAGGCAACCACCACAGCAGAAGCGCATCATCCCCGAAGGCGGCCTCATAGCAGGCCGCCTTTCTGTTGCCGGAGCAGCTTACAGCGCGTGCGGCAGTAGCATAGCAGGCGCAGCGATGCCATACACTTGAACTTTGTCCGCTTGCGATGAGGGAACGGTTCGAGTTCTGGTTTGTGCTGGCAGTGGCGCGCACCCTGGGGTGGTTGCCGCGCGGGGTGGCGCGTCTTCTGGCGGGAGTTCTCACCTGGACTGTGTATGCGATGCTGAGCCGCCTGCGACAGGTGGGGCTGCGCAATCTGGAACTGGCGTTGCCCGCAGTTCCCATGGCAGAGCGGAGACGGATTCTTCGCGGGGTCTATCGCCACCTGGGCTGGCAACTGGTGGAGTTCTGCCGCATGCCAAGGTATACGCCGCAGAATATCCGCCACTGGATTCGCACGGAGGGGCTGGAGAACTATCTTGCTGCAACGGCGCGCGGCAAGGGGGTCCTGGTTCTGACGGGGCACCTGGGCGCGTGGGAGCTTTCCAGCTTTTACCACTCCATGATGGGATACCCCATGGGCATGGTAATTCGGCGGTTGGACAACCGCCTGCTGGATGAGTTTGTGAACGGCATCCGCTGCCTGCACGGAAACCGGGTTCTGCACAAGGATGATTTTGCCCGCGGCCTGCTGAAGGCCATGCACGCCGGCGACACGGTCGGCATCCTGATGGATACAAATATGACGCCGCCGCAGGGCGTGTTTGTGGACTTCTTCGGTCACAAGGCCTGCACGGGATCCGGGCTGGCGCGTGTGGCGCTGAAGACAGGGGCGGCGGTGCTGCCGGGCTTTCTGCTGTGGGAACCGGCGGAGCGCCGGTACGTGCTGCACTTTGGCCCGGAGCTCAACTTTGCGCATACGGGGGACGCCGACGCGGATATCGAGAGGGCGACCCAGCAATGCAATGACGCGCTGGAGTCCTGGATTTGCCGCTACCCCGACCAGTGGCTGTGGATTCATCGGCGATGGAAGACGCGCCCGCCGGGGGAACCCGGAATCTACGACAGGAGGCACCGATGACGCTTGCGGAACTGATGGAGAAACTGGGCGGCAGGCTGGCGCAGGGCGATGCGGGATGGGTGGTGGACGGCGTGAACTCCTGCGAGCTGGCCAGCCCATTTGATCTGGTGTTTGCGGACAATGCGGCGATGGCCGCCGAGGTGCTTGCAAGCAATGCGGGCGTTGTTGTGCTGCCGTCCGGCGTTGCGGCAGGGGCCTATCCGCATGGCAAATGCGTGGTGGAGGCCGAGCAGCCGCGGCTGTGGTTTGCGCGGGCAGCCAGGCTGCTGGCCAAGCCTCCGCTGGCCACGGGGGTGCATCCTGCCGCGGTGGTGCCGCCGGATGCCATGCTGGCCCCCGGCGTTGTGGTGGGAGCCGGCGCGGTGATTGGGTCGCACGCGCGCATCGGCGAAGGGACGCGCATTGAGGCCGGAGCGGTGCTGGGAGATCGCGTGCAGGTGGGCGAAGATTGCCATATTCATCCCCGGGCCGTGCTGTACCCCGGCGTGACGCTGGGCGACCGCGTGGTGGTGCATGCGGGCGCGGTGCTGGGCGCGGATGGCTTTGGCTACGTGCGCGACAGCAGGACCGGCGCGTACACGCAGTTTCCGCAGCAGGGCACGCTGGTGATTGAAGACGATGTGGAGATTGGAGCCAACTCGACAATTGACCGCGGCGCGTTGCAGGAGACGAGAGTTCGCAGAGGGACGAAGATCGATAACCTCGTCCACGTGGGCCACAACTGCGACATTGGCGAGGATGTGATTCTGGTGGCGCTAACGGGCATTTCGGGTTCGAGTACGGTGGGCAAAGGCGCGGTGCTGGCCGGGCAGGTGGGCATAGGCGACCATGCGCATGTTGGCCCGGGGGTGATCCTGGGCGGACAGGCCGGGGTACTGAGCGGCAAGACGGTGACCGGCGAAGGCCTGAAGCCAGGCACCGTTCTGTGGGGCACGCCCGCGCGGCCGCTGAAGCAGGTGCTGCGGGAACAGGCAACGCTGACGCGGTTGACCCGAGGCCAGCGAAGGTCTGCGGATACGAAGGCGTCCGAAGCGGAATAACGCGCATGGCCATGGTTGTGGTGGGCGGCAGCGGACGCGGCGTGGGCAAGACTGCCCTGGTGTGTGGCGTGATTCGCACCTTGCCGGAGTTTGCCTGGACGGCGGTGAAGGTGACCGATCACGAGCACGGATTGCCGGAGGCCATCTGGGAAGACCGTGGGCAGGCCGCTGGGCCGGAGACCGATACTGCGCGCTATCTGGCAGCCGGCGCGCGGCGGGCGTTTCTGCTTGCGGCGGAGGACGAGGAACTGCCGCATCTGCTGGAGGAACTGTGGGCAAGGCTGGAACGGGATGCGCATGTGATTGTTGAGTCGAACCGCGTGCTACGCTACGTGCGACCGGATGCGTTTCTGGCCGTTCGGGGCGACACGGACGCTGCAATGAAGGCATCTTTGCGAGAGGTGGAAGGGCGCGTGGATGCGTGGGTGGTATCCGCGGAGCGCGATGGTGTGGCCGCGGGGGCGAGTCCGGTTTTTCGGCTGGCGCGGATGGAGCAGATCTCCGCCGAGTTGCGGGAGTGGCTGCGAGCAAAACTGCAGCAGGCGTGATTTCGCAGCGCCGGGCCTTTCTTGCTGCTGCAAATGGCTCTAAGATGGTAGCTCCCAGGAGGAAGCAAGCATGGATCGACGTGATTTTTTAAAGACCGCAACCACTGCCGTAAGCGTGGCGGCGACAGAGCAGCTGCTGGCACCCATTCTGCACGCGGAAGGCAAGACGCCGGAGGTGGATGGCATGCTGTATCGCACGCTGGGCCGGACGGGGGAGCGTATTTCGGCCATCGGGCTGGGTGGATATCACATCGGCAAGTCTACGCTGCAGGAGCAGGAAGCGATCCAGTTGATGCGCCAGGCCATCGATCGCGGTATCACATTCATGGACAACTGCTGGGACTACAACGACGGCGTGAGCGAAGTGCGCATGGGCAAGGCGCTGGCCGACGGGTATCGCAACAAGGTGTTCCTGATGACGAAGATCGATGGGCGCACGAAAGAAGCGGCTGCGCAGCAGATTGAGGATTGCCTGAAGCGCCTGCAGACGGATCGCGTGGACCTGATGCAGTTTCACGAGGTGATTCGCCTGGAGGACCCGGATCGCATCTTTGCCGAAGGCGGCGCAATGGAGGCGATGGTGGAGGCGAAGAAGGCGGGCAAGGTGCGCTACATCGGCTTTACGGGCCACAAGGACCCCTACGTGCATCTGCGCATGCTGAACGAAGCGCGGGCGAGGGGCGTCCACTTTGACGCGGTGCAGATGCCGCTGAATGTGATGGACGCGCACTTCCGCAGCTTTGAGCACGATGTGCTGCCGGTGCTGACGCGCGAAGGAATCGGCGTGCTGGGCATGAAGGCCTTTGGTGACTCCTACATTTTGAACAGCAAGACGGTGAAGCCGATTGAGTGCCTGCACTATTGCCTGAACCTGCCGATTGCGACGCAGATCACGGGTATCGATAACCAGATGGTGCTGGACCAGGCGCTGGAGGCGGCGCGGACGTTCCGTCCGATGTCGGCAGAGGAAGTGGCTGGTCTGCTGGGGCGCACGAAGCTGGCCGCGCAGCAGGGCAAGTACGAGCTCTACAAGACGAGCAGCCACTTTGACGGGACGGCTCACCGGCCCCAGATGCTGGGCTAGGGTGAATTGGCAATGCGCCGGAGCCTTCGCAGACGGAACTGCGGAGGCTTTCCGGCGCTGTATTCCCCGATGGACGAGCTATTTTTCTGTGCTGAAGGGTTCGGCCTTGAGCGAGCCGTCGCGCTGCTTGATGAGCATCTGCACCTTGCCCTCGGCGGCTTCCAGCTCCTGCTTGCAGAGGGTGGAAAGGCCGACGCCTTCTTCGAAGAGCTTGAGTGAATCTTCCAGGCTGAGGTCGCCCTTCTCAAGCTGCTCGACGATGGTCTCGAGTTTTCTGAGTGACTCTTCAAACGCGGGCATGGCTCTTACTCCGGTTGCGCGGGTGCTTTGGGCAGCACGTTGGAGATGACCTCAGCGGCAACGCCGTAGCGGCCAAAGGGGGCGCTGACCTGCACGCCCTGCACGTAGGGGCGTACGGACTCCAGCATCTCCTGGGCGATTCGGATGCCTTCCTGCCGGGCGGCCTCCGGGGTGTCTGCCTGCGCCATGCGCAGCATGATCTCCTCAGGCATAGAGACGCGCAGGTCGTTCTTCATGAACTCGGCATTGCGCAGGCTGGTGAGCGGCCAGATGCCCGCAATCACGGGGATGCGGTAGTGCTCGATGCGCTTGAGGAAGTTCTCCAGCAGGCGCAGATCGAAGACCGGCTGGGTGATGGCGTACTCCGCGCCCGCTTCCACCTTGTAGGCAAAGCGGCGCAGTTCGTGCTCGATGTCGGGGACTCCGGGATTGGCCGCCACGCCGATGGTGAAGTTGGTGGAGGCGCCGATGGAGTTGTTACCGATGTCGAGTCCGTGATTCAGGCGGCGAACCAGATTCACCAGTCCGATGGAGTCCACATCAAAGACGGCGGTGGCGTCAGGGTAGTTGCCGAGCTTGGGCGGATCGCCGGTGAGGCAGAGGATGTTGTGCAGCCCGATGGACGAGGCGCCAAGCAGATCCGACTGGATGGAGAGGATGTTCCGGTCGCGGCAGGTGTAGTGCAGGATGGTTTCAACGTTGGTGTGCTGCTGAATCTGGATGCAGAGGCTTTGCGCGCTCATGCGGGCCGAGGCGCGCGGGGAGTCCGGCACGTTGATGGCATGCACGCCAAGCTGCGCCAGCAGGCGGGCGCCTTCAAGCTCCTGCGAGCAGTCAATGCCTTTGGGCGGAACGATCTCGACCAGTGTGACAAACGTGCCCTGCTCGATGAGGGAGCCGATGTGGGAGCGCTGGCCGAGCGGCGCGGGCGGCGTTTCCGTGGAGAGCTCCGTTGTTGCCTCGCCTTCGAGGACGAGCGTCTGGGCATCGATGGCGCGCATGGCGGAGCGCATGGCGCGGATGTGGTTCGGCGTGGTTCCGCAGCAGCCGCCCACGAGCTGGGCTCCGGCGGCGATGGCCTTGCGGGCGAAGCTGGCCATGTACTCCGGCGAGCAGAGATAGATGTTGCGGCCGTCAACGGCGCGGGGCATGCCGGCGTTGGGCATGGCCGCGAGCGGCAGCGTGGTGGCGCCGCGCATGGCCTCAATGGCGGTGAGAACCGTGGTGGGACCGGTGGAGCAGTTGACGCCGATGGCTCCCGCACCCCACTCCGTGAGGAGGGCTGCGGCATGCTGCGGGGATGAGCCGTCGAGGCAGTTGCTCTCGTCATCGACGGTGACCATGATGAGAACGGGCAGGCCGGGCGCGGTCTCCTGTGCGGCCAGCAGGGCCTCGCGGGCCTCGTTCAGCGCGGGCATGGTTTCAATGATCAGCATGTCCACGCCGGCGTCCACCAGGGCGCGCATCTGTTCGCTGAAGGCCGCGCGCGCTTCTTCGAGCCCGGTCTTGCCGAGGGGCTCCAGGCGCACGCCCAGCGGACCCACGGTACCCGCCACCCAGGCTTCGCCTGCCTGCTTTTCCTTCAGATGCGCGACGGCCTGGCGGGCGATTCGGACGCCGGCGGCATTGATCTCGGCCACTTTGCCGGCGAGGCCGTGGCGGGCCAGGCGGAAGCGGTTGGCTCCGAAGGTGTTGGTCTCAAGAATCTCAGCGCCCGCCTGCAGATACTCCTCGTGTACGGAGAGGATCAGGTTGGGGTCAGAGAGGTTGAGCTCGTCGTAGCAGCGATTGATGAAGACACCCCGGGCGTAGAGGACGGTACCCATGGCACCGTCGGCGAGCACGGGACGGTTGGCGAAGATGTCGGCGAACTGCGGCATTCTGTTGTCATGCTACCGCATTGCCGGGATTTCCGTATCCTGCAGAGGTCACGGCGGCGTGAGCGGAGACGGGCGCGGGCGGCCTGCCGGCGGGGCAGCAAAAACGGCACCGGCGGGGCGCTCCGGGCGGGCGGGTTGCTTTGTTATACTTCGGGAGTTAGAGGCAATGCGTGAACCGGTTCTGGACCGGGCAGTTTTTCCGTCAGAATACGCGGCAATCGCACTCATTTTGCATACGCTCAGGGCGCGGGCCCAGTTGAGCCGCGCGCACCGCGCTTTTCATGATTTGAGGTACGAGATTTTGAAGAAGAGAAGTCTTTGGTTGAGCGCCGCCGGGGCCCTGGTGGTTGCATTCGCGCTGGCGGGCTGTGGAACCACGACCTATTTTGCGGGCCGTACGTTGCCGCCCAGCCAGCTGCAAAACCGCGTTCTCATCGCCATTCAGAACCCGAGTGCCTTCAGCAAGGGCTCGCTGCAGTTTGTGGATGCCTACTATGACATCCGCTTCAGTTACGACCAGAAGATTCCGCTGTACCAGATCTCCGGGTACTCGGGCGCGCTGCCTGTCACGATCCAGAACATGCCGGAAGAGCAGGTCGGCGCCGTGTACGGCTCAGGCGACGGCAGCATGACGATGATCGACTACTCGAAGGAGGCCACGGGTGGCAGCCAGAGCGGTTTGAACGGCGCTTCCTCCAGCATCTTCGTCACGCGGAACGGGGGCTACGTGTTTGCGGCCAGCCAGACGGCGCACGTGCTCACGATTCTGGACAAGGTGGCCGGTGGCAACTATGCCCTGAGCCTGCCGGGAATCTACCGCATCAGCGTGAATCCGGGCGGGTCCATGGTGCTGGCCTTCGTGCAGAACTCGGACTATGTGTACTACGCGCGCAAGCTGACGACGCAGGAGACGCTGGCGTATTCCGGCGGGTCGGGCACGTGGCCGCGCGCCGCGATGGACTGCGAGCCGCTGAACGCGCCGGGCTGGTGCCTGTTCCAGGCGCAGAGCCCGGACAACGTGGACAATACAGGCAACTCCTATGGGACACCGCTGGTGTTTGACCGGCCGATCAAGGCGGTCTTCTCCACGGACGGCGGAACGGCCTATGTGCTGAACTGCGGCCAGGAGTGCGGCGGGGCGGCTTCGTCGATTTCGCTGATGCCGGTGGCGCCGATGATCTATTTGCCCGGCCAGCACTCGGGAACGCTGCCGACGAACTCTGCGATCCAGAAGATTGCCATTCCGGGGGGCGCGAGCAATGCGCTGGTGACGGACTCCACCATGTACGTGGTGGGCCAGCAGCTTCAGCCGGATGGTCTGTTCACGGGCAACCTGTCGGTGGTGAACCTGGCCAACGATACGGTTTCAAGCAGCACGGGAATCAGCGATGGCGCACCGGGCGCGCCGAGCCGCATGATCGAGGCGGACGACAACACGCTGTGGATTGGAATGACCAAGTGCAACAACGGCGAGCGCTACGTGAAGGGCCTGCCGTATGGATGCCTGACGATGTACAACACCCAGACCAACTCGGTGACGATGCTGGAGCCCTACCTGGGCGACCTGACGGGGATTGCCGCGGTGACGGGGCTGCACAAGGTTTACGTGGCGCAGGGCGGCCAGGTGTACATCTACAACACGCGGAACGGTTCCTCAATCAACAACCAGTATGTGACGGTGACGGGCACGGCGTACGACGTGGCGTATATGGACGCGCACACCGACTCCAACAACACCGTGTACTAACGGCGATGAGCGACGCAAAGGATGCTCCCCTGGCGGATGTGCTGGCGATTGCCGCACACCGCGACGATGTGGAGCAGACCTGCGGAGGCACCCTGCTACGAATGGCGGCGCGCGGACTGCGCACCGCCATTCTTGATTTGACGCAGGGCGAAGCGGGAACCCGCGGCAGCGCGGAAGAGCGCGCGGCAGAGGCGGCAGAGGCGGCGCGGCTGCTGGGCGTAAGCTGGCGCGAGGCTCTGGACCTGCCGGATGGAGCCGTCGAAAATACGCTGGAAAATCGGCTGAAGATTGTGCGGGTGCTGCGGCAGGTGCGGCCGCGCGTGGTGATTCTGCCTTACTGGCAGGCCCGGCATCCGGATCATGCGATGACGGCAACGCTGGGGTATGAGGCGTGTTTTCTCTCCGGCCTGGCAAAGGTGGAGACGGGCAGCCGGCCGCATAGGCCTTTCAAGATTGTCTACGCCAGTCTTTACGCGGATGTGCGCCCGAGCTTTGTGGTGGACATTACGCCGTTTATCGAGCAGCGCCACGCGGCGCTGATGGCCTATCGCTCGCAGTATGCCAGCCAGCCGACGGGCGGGGGCCTGTTTGTGCCGGAGGAGGAGATTCGCGAGCGTACCTTTGCCGAGGCGCGCCACTACGGCCTGCTGGGCGGCGTGCGCTACGGCGAACCCTTTGTGCAGAAGGAAGTGGGCCTGGTGGACGATTTGACCCTGCTGCCGGTGCAATCGATCTGATTGTCCGGGTTTCCGTTCTCGCAATAGAAAATGACTTGTGCGGAAGGATGTGCCCGGGCTGTTGCATGCCCGGGCACGTGTTGCGAGGAGAGACGGCTTAATCCGCTTCCAGCGTGTGGGAGCGGAAGAGCAGGCCTGCCACGAGTCCACCCATGCTGGGAACGACCAGAAAGAGCCAGACCTGAGCCAGCGCCTTGCCGCCGACCAGCAGGGCCGGTCCCAGGCTGCGGGCGGGGTTCACGCTGACGCCGGTGATGTGGATGCCGAAGATGTGGATGACCACGAGGGTGATGCCGATGGCGAGGCCGGCAAAGCCGGAGGGCGCGCTTTTCTGCGTGGAGCCGAGGATGACCACGAGGAAGATGAAGGTGGCCACGAACTCAAAGACGATGGCGGAGCCCATGCTGTAGCCGCCCTGATAGCCAGCACCCCAGCCGTCCTGGCCGAGGCCGCTGACGCCGATGTTGTAGCCGCCGCCGACTCCGCTGACGAGGATGGAGAGCACCCAGGCGGCCAGGATGCCGCCGATGAACTGCCCCACCCAGTAGCCGAGCATCTCCGCGGTCTTCATCCGTCCGGCGGCCCAGACGCCGAGGCTGACGGCGGGGTTGATGTGGCAGCCGGAGATGGGCCCGATGCCGTACGCGGCGGCGATGAGGGCGAATCCAAAGGCGAATGCGATGCCGAGAATGCCGACCTTGTCGCCGGCGACGACAGCGGTTCCGCAGCCAAAGAGCACCAGGATGAAGGTGCCCACGAGTTCTGCCAAGTATTTCTTCATCATTCCTCCGGTTGTGCAGTTGCTTTTGGTGTCGAGGCGACTCCGCGTGCGCATCGCCCTGCCTGCGAGGGGCGATGTTAAGAGCAGATGCATGAACAGCCTGACTGCGTGCAGAACGCACGGAAAGGCGATTCGAACGCGCCCGCAGTCTTGCAGAAGAAGTGTGCGGGGTCAAGGAGAAACTGGGGGAGCGAAGGGCGCCCCGGTATGCGGGACGGAGGGCCGAAGCGCCGGAATTCACACTACGTTTGCAATTTATTTGCCTGATTGCAGTAATCTGTTAACGATTTCGTACGGCCACTGAGTATTTGAATTTACGGGCCGGCGGCGAGGGCTGACGGGTTGAGCCAAACCATATTTGTTCTGGAAGACGACGCAGATATTTCGCGGCTTGTGCAGCACCATCTGGAGGCAGCGGGCTTTACCGCCCGGCCATACACCACGCCGACCAATCTGATTCCGGATGCGGAGCGGCAGCCACCGGTGCTATTTCTGCTGGACATCATGGTTCCGGGCGGAGACGGGCTGGATGTATGCCGCCGCCTGCGCAGCCATCCGGGCCTGTCGACGGTGCCCATCATCTTTCTGACGGCGCGCGCCGGGGAGAACGATCGCGTGCTGGGTCTGGAACTGGGCGCGGACGACTACATTACGAAGCCGTTTGCGACGCGCGAGCTGGTGGCGCGCGTGAAGGCGGTGCTGCGGCGGTTTGAGCGGCCCACGACGCCTTCGGTTATCAGCTTTGAAGAGGTCATCATCGACGCGAATGCCATGCAGTTGAAGGTGCGCGGCGAGTTGACGACCACGACGGCCACGGAGTTTCGCCTGCTGGATTATCTTGCGCGCCATCCGGGGCGCGTGTTTAGCCGCGACCACCTGCTGGACGCGGTGTGGGGCGATGCGCGGTTTGTGACGCCGCGCTCGGTGGACGTGTACGTGCGCCGCATCCGTGAGAAAATCGAGGTCGACCCGGAGAACCCGCGCTATCTGAAGACGGTTCGCGGAGCCGGCTACCGCTTTGAGTTGCCCAAGGGCGAGTAAGACACGGCGCCGGGACGAGCCGGATGGGAGCGGTTCCAATTGACCCGCAAAGTATTTACCAAGCTGATGGGATTGTTTGTCCTGCTGCTGGTCTTCCACACGGTGGTGATGGAGCTGGCCTTTCGGCACTATGTGCTGCACACGCCGGGCGTGCCGCTGCACCTGATGGGCCGCGAGGCGTTGTGGTCAGGCTTTATTGCGCTGCTGGTGGCGCTGCCGCTGGCGGTGTGGTTTGCCGGCGGCATTACGGCGCGGCTGCAGCGCGTGGTGGATTTTTCGCGACGCATTGCCAAAGGCGAGCTGAACGCGCGGCTGCAACTGGTGGGCGGCGATGAGCTATCGGCCATGGAGACGGCGCTGAACCAGACGGCGGAGCGGCTGGAGCAGAACTTTACCGAGATTGAGAGCCGCCGGCATGAGCTGGCCACGATGCTGGACTCCATGCAGGAGGCGGTGGTCGCGGTTACAGCCGAGGGACAGGTGCGGTGGTCGAATTCCGTGATGCAGAAGATTGCGGGAACGCAGATTCGCGCGGGGCGGCCGCTGGCCCACTCGGTGCGCGATCCGGAGCTGCTGCACTGCGTGCGCTGCGCGATGGCGAACAAGGAGGTTTGCTTTGGGCGCTCCACCTCGCTGGCGCCGGGGCGGATCTTTGAGATCAACGCGGCTCCGCTGCCCTCGGGCGGCGCGCTGGCGGTGCTGCACGATGTGACGCGGATTGAAGCGGCAGAGAAGTCGCGGCGCGATTTTCTGGCCAATGTAAGCCACGAGCTGCGCACGCCGCTCACGTCCATCCAAGGCTACGTGGAGACGCTGATCGAGGACCCGGATCCGAATTCGGAGACGGCGCGGGAGTTTCTGGGGATTATCCAGAAGAACGCCGGGCGGATGAGCCGGCTTACGGAGGACCTGCTGGCGCTGGCGAGCGTGGAGGGACCGGACTACAAGCTGTCGCAGCGGCCGGTTCGCGCGTCGGCACTGGTGCAGGACGCGATGGATTCGCTGGGCGGGATGGTGGTGGACTCCGGCGTGGAACTGGAGAGCGAGGGAGCGCCGGACACGCTGGTGATGGCGGATCCGGATGCGATGAACCAGGTGTTTGGCAACCTGGTGGAGAACGCGCTGAAGTACGGCAAATCCGGCAGGCGGATCCTGGTGGGCGCGCGGCCGCAGGCGGACGAGGTGGAGTTCTTTGTGCGGGACTTCGGCCCGGGCATCGGCTCGGAGCACATTGAGCGCATCTTTGAGCGCTTCTATCGCGTGGACAAGGCGCGCTCGCGGGAGTCGGGCGGCACGGGGCTTGGGCTGGCGATTGTGAAGCATATTGTGATGGCCCACGGCGGGCGGGTTTGGGCGGAGAGCGAACTGGGCAGCGGAACGGAGTTCCACTTTACGCTGCGGCTGGCCGAGGACGCGAAAGGGCTGGAAGAGGCCGCCGAAGACACGCAAGATGACACAAAAAGCCGGGAAAATTGAGAAAGATACGGAGTTTTCAAACGTCCGTAACATTGCAGGCGGAGAATCAAGTTCGGCATTGATTTTTGCCGGGGAGATTCTTGTGAAAAAGACGTTGATTGCGGTTGGAGCATTGGTGATGTCCCTGGGCATGGTGGCCCAGGCACAGACGTTGACCGGATCCGGTGCGTCTTTTCCATATCCGATCTATTCGAAGTGGTTCAGCGAGTACAGCGCGGCTCATCCGGGCGTTCAGATCAACTATCAATCGATCGGTTCGGGCGGCGGCATCAAGCAGTTCTGCTCGGGCCTGGTGGATTTTGGCGCTTCTGACATGCCGATGACCGATGAGATGGTCAACTCATGCAAGGTGAAGCTGATCCACCTGCCCACGGTGCTGGGCGCGGTTGTGCCGGTGTTCAACGTGCCCGGCGTGAACGATCTGCGCTTCAGCGGCGAGCTGCTGGCAGATATCTACCTGGGCAAGATTACGAACTGGAACGACGCTCGCATCGCCAAGGACAACCCGGGCGTGAAGCTGCCTGACCAGAAGATCATTGTGGTGCACCGCTCGGATGGCTCGGGCACGAGCTTCATCTTTACCGACTACCTGAGCAAGGTGAGCAAGGAGTGGGCGGCCGGGCCGAGCAAGGGCACGTCGCCGAGCTGGCCGATTGGCGTGGGCGGCAAGGGCAACGAGGGCGTGGCTGGCCTGGTGCGTCAGCTGCCGGGCGCGATTGGCTACGTGGAGCTGATTTACGCTCTGCAGAACAACATCAGCTCTGGCGCGATGAAGAACGCGGCGGGCAACTGGGTGAAGGCCTCCATCCCCGGCGTGACCGAGGCGGCTGCCGGACTGAAGTTCAAGGGCACGGACTTCCGCGTGTCGATTACGAACGCTGCCGGCGCGCAGGCGTATCCGATCTCGAGCTTCACCTACCTGCTGATTCCGGTGGAGCCGGGCGATGCGACCAAGCGCAAGGTGCTGAAGGACATGCTGAGCTGGATTGTGAAGTCCGGCGAGGGCGAGGTCTCGGTGCTGTCGTACGCTCCGCTGCCGACGGATCTGGCGCAGAAGGAACTGGCGACGATCTACTCGCTGAAGTAGATTGAGCAACGAAAAGCGGGTCTGGCCATGGCGCCGGACCCGCTTTTTTATTGGCCGAAACATGGGCCACGCGGCTTGCTGGAGTGCGCAAGGCTACTGATCCGCGGAGAACTCCTGGATGAGGCGATCAACGAGCGGAATGAGCTGCTCGCCGGTGCGCGGCAGGACAAAGACGCCGGCGGCCGCGTCCCAGTCGAGCTTGAAGCTGGTGGAGAGTGCGGAGATCCAGATTTGCCGCACGGGCGTGTTGGGCGTGATGACGAACTTGCCGGCGGGTTCCTCGAAGAGGACGTTGAGGACGCCATTCTGCTCCTCCACCTCGAAGCCGGCGTCTGCTTCTTCTTCGCGTGCGATGAGATGCTGCTTGAGAGCGTTGAGGGCGCTGTCTGCGACGCGCCTGAATTCCAATTCGTCGAGCATGGCCCCAGTTTAGCAAGTTCGTGGCAAGCGTGAGACGCGGTCGTGGCGGGATGGCGGGTTAGCTGGTCAGCGAGCGAGCAAGTCCGCGTGCGGGGCGAAGTCGGACTGGGTTGGTCGGGATTGGAGCGCGTAATTTTTCGCACGATTTTCTGTGGAAAACAAAATTTTCAGGGGGGGGTGGGGGTACCCCCTGGTTCCTGG
>JAJXWS010000091.1 GCA_021781495.1 Acidobacteriota bacterium
CCGAACCCGAAGGACCCACAATGGCCACAAACTCGCCGGGCTCCACGGCAAAGGAAACGCCACGCACGGCTTGTACCTGGACGCGGCCCGCGGAGTAAACCTTGGTCAGGTTTTCGGCAAGAATGATCGGTGAGGTGTTTTCAGGCTGCACAGACATTATTGTAAATGCGGCGCTTCCCCGGCTCCGCCCTTTAAAATAGAGATGCACCGATCTTCAAGCAGGTTTGGGATTCATGACCGTCGATTTGAAATCAACCCTCGTCACGTCCTTAAAGACTGCGGCCTCCCAGGCGGGCCTGGCGCTGCAGTCCATCGCTGCCGGCACTGACGTTAACGGACAGCAACCCACCATCTTTCGCCTCGGCCTGTCCGGCGCCGAGGACCGCTCGCTGCAGCTGGAGCTGAGCGACGCCTTTGACTTCGACAAGCAGCACCTGCTGCCGGAGATGACCGCGCACCTGGCCGCCGAGGCACGCCGCCTGCGCAATCCCCGGCCGGAGTGCTACGTCACCCTGGGTGGCATGCCCGTTGCCTTCGGCAAGTTCCAGTGGCCCTTCCACCGCTCCACTTCCGGTGCGGACACTTACATCGTCCACGGCGAAATCGATCTGGCCGACCCCCAGCGGCAGAACCTGCACGCCAAAATCGCCGCCTCCGTCACCGTCACCTTTGCAGAGATTGTGCCGGCCATGGAGCAGCCCTACGCGGAGACCTTCGTCTACAACGCCATCCGCAAGACCGTCGATCTGGGCCAGCTCGAGTTCCTCAAGTCCGGCAACCGCCAGCCGGTTCCCGTCACCACGCGCTACTACAGCCGCTGGCAAAAGAAGTTCCTGTTTACTGAGACCAACGATGCCGAGCGGCTGGAGTACCTGCTGCGCAAGGTCTACTGGCTCTCCGGCGTCCTCGGCGGCGGCAAGCCCGTCTGGATTGCCGACCCCCGCGACGCTCAGTACCTGAACACCACTGAGGCGGATCTGCTGCGCATGGCCGGTCATGAGGCGGGCGAGGGCTTCCTCGTCCTCGATGGCGAATACGCCTCCGCCACGCCCACGCTGATGGCCCGCGCCGCCGAGTACAACGCCGCGCTTGAGTCCGCGCTCAACTTCACCAAGCCGCAGTTCAACGAGTCCATGCGCGCCGGCGAAGCCAACATGTAATTCGTCTCAGCGCACACGCAATCGGGGGCATGGATCTCGCATCCATGCCCCCGCTGTCTTTCACCTGCCCGCACACCTGCCCACACATCGGCCCGGGTACCTGTCCGGATGCTGCATCCTCAGCCCTGCAGCACTCCGCCGCAGGCCGAGCAGAACCGTGCCCCCGCCGGATTCGCCTGTCCGCACCGGCTGCATGCCGTCAGCGTGCCCGGCTGGGCCGCCACCGCAGCCGTCGGCTGCTGTGCGGGCGGCATGTTCACCGTCACCTGTATCGGCCATCCCCACGGCGGCACGCTCATGCCCAGCGCCGCGGCAATCCCCGCCGCCTGAATCGCATTGAACTCCCGCACCCGGCCCGGCATAAAGAAGCACTCCACCATGCCCAGAATCGTCGTGATCCCGGTCCAGAAGAAGCACAGGTACAGAATGCCCAGCCCCGTGCGGCGCAGATAGAAGTGGTGAATCCCGAAGGTGCCAAGAAACAGCGCCAGCAGGATGCCCACCACCTCATCCCGGCGCACGGACTCATATTGCTGGAAGAACACTGCCTGCGGATTCGGATACGGTGCGCTGCTCATCTCGAACGCTCCTCGCGTAGCTTGCATTACACCATACGCTGCCGGCCGCCTCCGGGTTCCCGGCATGCCGTAGCATAGGGAGTGCTATGACCCATCCCTCCGCTTCCGCCGGTGGCTCCTTTCGTATCGGTGGTGACCTGCCCGTTCATCGCCTCGGCTACGGCACCATGCGCCTCGTCGGCGAAGGTGCCTGGGGTGAGCCTGCCGACCCCGCCGAAGCCCGCCGCGTCCTCCGTCGCGCCGTCGAGCTCGGCGTCACGCTCATCGACACCGCCGACGCCTACGGCCCCGAGATCGCCGAGCGCCTCATCGCCGAAGCGCTTCACCCCTATCCGCCCGGCCTCGTCATTGCCACCAAGGGCGGCATCACCCGCCAGGGCCCGGCCAAAACCGAGTACGTCGGCCGCGCCGGCTACCTCATCCAGTGCGTCGAAATGAGCCTGCGCCGCCTCCGGCTTGACCGCATCGAGCTCTACCAGCTGCACCGCATCGACCCGCGTACCCCGCTTGAAGAAAGCCTCGGCGCGCTCCTCCAAATGCAGCAACAGGGCAAGATCCGCCACATCGGCCTCAGCGAGGTCACGCCCGCGCAAATCGAGCAGGCGCAGAAGATCGTCCCCATCGTCAGCGTGCAGAACCGCTACTCGCTCGCCGACCGCCGCCACGAAGAAACCCTCGCCTGGTGCCAGCAGCGCAATATTGCCTTCCTGCCCTGGTATCCCATCGCCGCCGGCAAGCTGCTCAAGCCGGAGAACCCTGCCGCCGAAACCCTCGCGCGCATCGCCGCCCGGCACCACGCCACGCCCGCGCAACTCTCGCTGGCATGGCTGCTGCATCGCTCGCCGGTCATGCTGCCCATCCCCGGCACATCCAAAGTGGCACACCTTGAAGAAAACATCGCCGCCGCATCCCTGCAGCTCAGCGATGCCGAATGGGCTGAAATGGAAGCGGCGGCGCAGTCCTAGCTCTGCGCCGCCGCTCTTTGTTGTTCGGTTGTTGCGCGGTCACGCCACCGCATTCGTCGCAATCACGTCCTTGTACCACTCGGCGCTCAGCTTCGGATACCGCTTCAGCGTCTTGTAGTCCACGTAGTGAATGCCGAAGCGCTTCGAGTAGCCATCGGCCCACTCAAAGTTATCCAGCAGGCTCCACAGGAAGTAGCCCTTCACCGGGTAGCCCTCTACCGCCGCGCGATGCAGTTGCGTCAGGTGGTTGCGCAGATACATCACGCGGTCCACATCCTCCACGCGCCCATCCGCCGTCAGCACGTCGTCGCTGGAGCAGCCGTTCTCCGTAATGTAGATGCCCTTCGGATTCCAAAGCTCCGTCACATTCCGCACGCCCCAGTAGATGCACTCCGGCCCGATCGTGAGCCACGGCGAAGCCATGTGCGGATACGACTTCGGATTCTGCTCCACGGCAAAGCCCAGCGGAGAAGCATCCGCGCGCACATACGTCGGCGTGTAGATGTTCAGCCCCACAAAGTCCAGCGGGCTGCCGATAGTCTCCATGTCGCCCGGCTGCACCTTTGGCGCGTTGGCGCCTTCGCGTTGCAGATACTCATCAATGTACTTGCCTTCCATCAGCGCCGTCAGGAACGGAGCATTGCCCAGCCGCGTCGCCTTGCGCGCGGCCTCCATGTGCTCCTTCGTCTCCATCACCGGCACAAACACCACGGCATTCTCCGCCAGTCCCACCTGCGTGCCTGCCGGAGTATTCGCGCGGATCGCCTGCACCGCCAGCCCGTGCGCCAGAATGCCGTTGTGCCGCACCTGGTTGGCCTCGGCCGCGGGCAGTTGCAGTCCCGGCGCAAACCGTCCCTCGCGATAGCCCAGGTCCGTAAAGCACGTGAACTCGTTCGTCGTCATGAAGTGGTGCACGCGGTCGCCCAGCCGCTTGGTCACATACGCCGCGTAATCGGCAAAGGCCTTCGACGTGTCCCGCGACTGCCACCCGCCCGGCAGTGCCTGCGGCAGGTCCCAATGGAAGAGCGTGATGTACGGCGTAATGTTGTTGGCCAGCAGCTCATCCACCACGCGCTCGTAGTAGTCCATCCCCTTGGGATTGACCTTGCCCGTGCCCTCAGGAAACACGCGCGACCACGAGATCGACATGCGATAGCCGCCCACGCCCAGGTTCTTCAGCAGCCGCACATCTTCCTTGTACAGGTGATAGGAGTCGTCGGCCACGTCGCCCGTATCGCCGTTGTGCGTCTTGCCCGGCGTATGGCTGAAGGTGTCCCACACCGAGGGGCCACGTCCATCGTCCCGCGCGCCGCCCTCAATCTGATACGCCGCTGTCGCGCAGCCCCACAGAAATCCCTTCGGATAATGCAGTGTGGTTGGCAGCGGCTCGCCAAACGCAAACTTCGGCAGCGCCATTCCCGCATAGGCCGCGGCGGCCGTCGCAGCCACGGTTTTGCCAAACTGGCGGCGGGTAATCTTTTTCATAAGCGGAGACTCTCCCTCGAATCGTGCAGCTTTAAAAGCAAAATCGTTTTAGCAGAGAGCGCTCTTCCGTGGCAAGCAGGAAAATCTCCGCAAAAACAAGAGAGCCGCAACCCAGGGGATCGCGGCTCGTGTATGTCTTGCTGGGGGCAGGGAAGTCTTACAGCTCCTTCACGCCTTCCACAAAGGCCTTCAGCTTGCGGCTGCGGCTGGGGTGGCGCAGCTTGCGCAGTGCCTTCGCTTCAATCTGGCGAATGCGCTCGCGCGTCACCTGGAAGCTCTGTCCCACCTCTTCCAGCGTGTGCTCGCTGCCGTCTTCCAGGCCAAAGCGCATCTTGATCACGCGCTCTTCGCGCGGCGTCAGCGTGCGCAGCACCTGGCTCGTGTACTCCTTCAGGTTCACGCTGATCACGGCCTCAGACGGCGACACCGCCTGGCGGTCTTCAATGAAGTCGCCCAGGTGCGAGTCTTCCTCTTCGCCAATCGGCGTCTCCAGTGAGATGGGCTCCTGTGCAATCTTCAGCACCTTGCGCACCTTGGCCACCGGAATATCCATGCGTCGCGCAATCTCTTCGCTGGAGGGCTCGCGGCCCAGCTCCTGCACCAGCTGGCGGCTCGTGCGGATCAGCTTGTTGATCGTCTCAATCATGTGCACCGGGATGCGGATCGTGCGTGCCTGGTCCGCAATCGCGCGCGTAATCGCCTGGCGAATCCACCACGTGGCATACGTTGAGAACTTGTAGCCGCGGCGATACTCAAACTTGTCCACCGCCTTCATCAGGCCGATGTTGCCCTCCTGGATCAAGTCCAGGAACTGCAGTCCGCGGTTGGTGTACTTCTTCGCAATCGAGACCACCAGTCGCAGGTTGGCCTCAATCAGCTCGCGCTTGGCCTGCTCCGCGTCCATGTCGCCCTGGATCATCTCGCGCTGCGTGCGCTTCAGCTCCGCAATCGAAACGCCCGCGTCGGCTTCAATCTTCTCCAGGTCCACCTTGCAGTTCTTCTGCTGGCGCCGGTACTCCTTCTTCAGCTCCTCGCTCTTGCTGGAGTCATACTTCTGGTCCAGCGAGCGAATCTGCCGCTCCAGCGTGCGCATGGTGTCCACGGTCTTGTTCACCTTGTCCAGCAGGCGCTTGCGCTCCAGCCCCGTGTACTTCAGCTCGCGCACAATCCGCGAAATGTATACCTTCTCGCGCGCAATCGCCCAGCGCACGCGCCGTGCCTCGCGGGCACTCGTCTTGCCGCCGCCGGCCTGTTTCTCTTCCAGCAGCGCAATCTTCTTCTGGTGCTTCAGCAGCAGGTCAATGCGGGTCACCGTGGCGCGAACCCGCGCCTGCACCACATCTTCTGTCAGCTCTTCCTCGTCGAAGACCACGACCTCTTTCACGTTGCGCACGCCGCGCTTCAGGTCTTCGCCCAGCGCCACAATCTCGCGAATCACAATCGGCGACCGCGAAATGGCCTTCATCACGCGCAGCTGCCCGCGCTCAATGCGCTTGGCAATCTCCACTTCGCCTTCGCGCGTGAGCAGCGGCACGGTGCCCATCTCGCGCAGATACATGCGCACCGGGTCGTTGGTCTTTTCCAGGGTGCCGGGCGTCAGGTCCAGCTCAACGTCCTCGCCCTCTTCCAGATCGAATTCCTTATCGTGGCCAAACTTCGGACCATCCAGCAGGTCAATGCCCTGCGTGCCGATCGTCGTGATCAGATCGTCCAGGTCCTCTGCCGAGCTCATCTCGTCCGGCAGCATGTCGTTGACATCGTTGTAGGTCAGGTAGCCCTTCTCCTTGCCTACCTCGATAAGGCTGTCGATATCGTGTTCGAATTTATCGTCTATTGCCAAAGTGTTCCTGCTCTCCAGCGCGATCAAGTTTCAGCACCGTTTCGCGCACCGGTGCGATGCCCAGCCCACGGCGCACTTAAAAAACTCGATTCCCATTCGGAAATCCAGCTGCGCATACAGGCAGACCTGCGGTTACCCGCAACCATAGCGGTCTTATTTAGTCGCTCGGAACAGGATGACTGCGCTTCAGGTTTCGCCTGGTAGCCCGCGAGCCGCAGCTCATGTATGGGGCAAAAGGGCGCGCATCCTCACAGAGATCAATAGATTACCACGGCCCACCCCTGGTTCGCCAGCGCAAAGTTCAGCCTGCGCCCCACCGGGTTGGCCGCGGCCCGGGCGACTTCCGCCTCTCCGCCCGCTCCGTTCCTGTTTTTTTAGACGCAATTCTCGTGGTTTTGACGCAAAGAATCACAGCTTTCCAGCCGCCCCGTCCCTTACTGCCGGGCAGGCGGAACGTGCAGCTGCCGGAGGGCCCGGTCCAGTTGCAACTTCTGCTGTGTCAGCTGGGCCACCGCCCCAAAGTCGCCCTTGCGCTCCGCCTCGGCAATCTCATCCCGCACCTCGCGCAATCGGCTCTCCATCTCGCGGCGTTGCAGGCTCACAATCGACCCCACCACGGTCGAGGCCGACGGCGGCTCGGTCTCCGCCAGCAGCGCCTCGGCCAGCAGAGCCCGCTGCGCCTCATCCTCCACGGCCTCCATCGGGTCCCGCGCCCCGCGCCGGGCCAGCGCCTGCAGCGCTGCAAACGTTCCAAGCCGCTCAAACCATTGCGGTTGCCGCGCAACCGCATCCGCCGCCGCGCGCCGCGCGTCCTCGTGCTCAGGGTCGGTAATCGCCAGCGCCCGCAGCAGCACCCGCTCCACCTCCGTCAGCCCGGAGGTGCGCACCTCCACGTGGTCCCGCCGCTTCAGCGCCGCCTGCCGCAGCTCCTCGCGCAGCACGGCGGAGTCGATCCCCAGCTTCTGCGCCGCGTCGTGCGCAAACTGGTCCCGCGCCAGCTTCTCCGGCAGACGCCGAATGTGCGGCAGCAGGTAGTTCATTGCCTTCACCTTCTGCTCCGCGCTCGCCCCTGGAAACATCCCCCGCGCCCGCTCAATCAGGTAGTCGGCCTGCCGCCGCGCTGCGCGCAGCGCCCCCATGTAGGCCTCCACGCCCCGCTCGCGGATAAACCGGTCCGGGTCCAGCCCGTCCTCCAGCGTCACAATCTTGATGGCAAAGCCCTCTTCCGTCAGCAGCGCAATCGACTTCTCCGCCGCGTTCGCCCCCGCCGCGTCCGGGTCAAAGTTCACCGCCACGTTCCCCGTGTGCCGCCGGAGCAGCGCCACCTGCTGCTCAGTAAACGCCGTACCGCTGGTGGCAATCACGTTCTGTATCCCGCGTAAATAGACTGAGATGCAGTCCATCTGCCCCTCCACCAGCAGGGCAAACTCCATCTTCCGGATCGCCGTCTTCGCCTTGTCCAGGTTAAAGAGCACCTGCCCCTTCTGGTAGAGCGGCGTCTCCGGCGAGTTGATGTACTTCGGTCCCGCCTTTTCGCCCGTCTCCAGCGTTCGCGCCGTAAAGGCAATCACCCGCCCGCTCTCGTTGCAGATGGGGAACATCACCCGCTTGCGGAAGCGGTCATACAGCGGCCCCGGCGTACCGTCGCCCTGCTCCTTTGAGCTGAACAGCCCGCTGGCCCGCAGCGTCGCCTCGTCGGCCATCGTGCTCAGCCGCTCGCGCAGAGCCTTGAAGCTGTCCGGCGCGTAGCCAATGCGAAACGCCTTCATCCCCTCCGGCGTCATCCCGCGCCCGGCCAGGTACTCGCGCGCCACGGCGCCCTCCGGCCCGCGCAGTTGCTCTTCAAACCACGCTGCCGCAGCCTCGTGCAACTCCAGCAGCCTCCCGCGCAGCCGCGCCTCGGCCGCCTCCTCCGCAGAGGAGTACTCCCGCTTGGGCAGCGGAATGCCGCACTTCTGCGCCACAATCCGCACCGCCTCCGGAAAGCCCACGTTCTCAATCTTGCCCACAAAGCTGAACACGTCGCCGGAAACGCCGCACCCAAAGCAGTGGTAGAACTGCCGCACCGCATGCACGCTGAACGACGGTGACTTCTCCTTGTGGAACGGGCACAGCCCGGAGTAGTTCTGCGCTCCGGCCTTGCGCAGGCGAATGTACCCCTCGACGATCTTTACGATGTCGGCCTGCTGCTTCACGCTTTGGGCAAAGTCACTCACGAGCGGCTCAATGGTATGTATCCAGCATAAGGCCGCCGCTCGATTCACCCGCCCGCCCGCTCACCGCATGCCTGCGTCCTGCTCGCCCCGGCGCGGTGGCGCCCGCCCGGCCTCAGTTGTTCCGGTTGCGACCGTAGGCATTCCCGTTGCCGTCGCCGCCCGCGTTGCCGGAGTCCCCGGCACTGCTCCCCGAGCCGCCACTCGTGCTGCCCGCAGTGCTTGCAGACGTGCTGCCCGACGCACTTCCCGCCGTGGCCGTCGCGGTCGCCGCCCCCGTGCTCGATGTACCCAGTGACTTGGCAATCTGCGCAAACGCGCTGTCTATCCCCTTGGCCGCGGTGGCCAACCCCAACGTGGCTCCAATGGCGGCAAGGGCAAGCACCAGCGCATACTCCACCAGGTCCTGTCCATGCTCGGCAAGTACTGCGGCTCTTACCTTGGCAACAAAATCACGCATGCAATTGTTCAACACGTACGCTCCTCTTTTTCGTATCTCTTTCCGCACCGGCTGGCGGCATCCTTCGCGGGCCTCAGGCACACCAATCCTGTGTCCGCGCAGGGGTGCGGAAGTTATGGGTAAGTTGGTCCAGTTACAAGACTGAGAATGCCTTGGATCGCGCGCAGCAACAATCCCTAAATAGTTGATTTCAGTCGGACAACTGTAACCTTTCAATGAGTTACTGAAAATGACTCAAATCGAGACAGCTCGCATGGCATGCCGATAACTTCCACTTATCCCACCCAGCCCCATTGCGTCGCGCCGCGCCTTCCGCATCCCGATCCTCGCCTGCCGCCTGCTATTTTGGGCTGCAAAGTCCGACCGCGTATAATCGCCCTGAGCTTGCTCCAATTCCCCCCGGAGGCTGCAGAGAATGCACTCTGAAGTAAAGCAGTTTGTTCGAGCCCTCACCGCCGCGGCTCTTGTCGCGGTCTTTGCCATTCCCCAGAGCATGGTTGCGCAGACAGCCGACCACCTCGTCAGCCCTTCTGATCTGCAGAAGGCCACCGTCGATGCCTCACAGCAGCGGCAGCAGAACATCGACACCCTCAACCGGGCCTTCTCCTCGGCCCAGGCGCAGCAGGCGCTCCAGTCTGCGCACATGAACCCCGAGCAGGTAAAGAAGGCTGTCGCCGGCCTCAGCGATGACGAGCTCGCCCAGCTGGCAACCCGCACCTCGCACGCGCAGATGAACTTTGCCGCGGGCTACATCAATGACCACGACCTGCTGCTGATCCTCATCGCGGTCGCTGCGCTCATTCTCATCATCGTCGCTGTCCACTAAGGGCGGCCTGCATGCTGCGCGCTGTTGTTCGCACCACGGCTCTTGCGCTGGTGCTGTGCGGAGCCGCGTTTGCCGCGGACTCCGCGGGCGCGTGGCTCGATGTCCCGTTCGTCCGCCAAAGTAAAGAGGGATGCGGTGCTGCCAGCATTGCCATGGTTATGCAGTACTGGCAGCGGCAACTCGGCCAGCCCGCAAGCTCCAGCGCCGATGCCGAAAGAATCCTCCGCGCCCTCTACTCCAGCGCCGCGCACGGCATCTACAACACCGACATGGTGCGATACTTCCAGCAGCACGGGTATCGCACCTTCGCGTTCCCCGGCCAGTGGGCTGACCTCGAGCAGCATCTCGCCAGGGGCCGCCCGCTCATCGTGGGCCTCAGGCCCTACGCCGACAACGCGCTCCACTACGTCGTCGTAACCGGCATCGATCCGCGGCAGCAACTCGTGCTGCTCAACGATCCTGCCCAGCGCAAACTCCTCAAAGAGGACCGAGCCACCTTCGAGCAGGAATGGAAAGTTACCGGCTACTGGACACTGCTCGCCGTTCCCCAGCCGAGCACGCCGCACTAGCGCGCCGCTCGCGGCTGTTGCCGCGGCTGCCCCTGTGCCTGCTCGCGCTGCTTGTCTTCGCCTGCCTCCGCCTCCACGCGCAAACCGCGCCGCCGCCCCAGCTGCCCACGGAGCAGCAGCTCCAGGCCCTGGCCGACGCGCAGCGCTGGGACCAGATCGTTCTCCTTCTCGCTCCGCTGCAGCCTCGCACCGCGTCCATGGACTACTACTACGGCGCCGCCCTCGCACATCTTGAGCGCTGGCCGCAGGCGCAGCTCACTCTCCTAGCCGGCCAGCGCCTCGCGCCCTCCGACCCCCGCTTTCCCGTCGAGCTTGCCGGCATCGCCTTCCGCCAAAAGCAGTACGTGCGCGCCGCTCATCACCTGCGCCGCGCCCTCCGCCTCGCGCCCCAGGACGCCTACGCCAACGACTTCCTCGCCACCGTCTACTTCCTCCAGGGCAACATCCCCGCCGCACTCAAGTACTGGAACCGCATCGGCAAGCCGCGCATCGCCGACGTGCGCCCGGATCCCGTGCCCCGCGTCTCTCCCGCTCTGCTCGATCGCGCCTTCGCCTTCGCGCCCGCCAGCACTCTGTTCGAGCCGCAGTGGCATGCCACTGCCACGCGCATCGACGGCCTGGGCATCTTTCCGCAGCATCAGCTCGACCTCCGCGCCCGCCCCGACGGCGACTTCGATGTCGTCTTCCGCAACCGCGAGCGCAACGGCTTCGGCGACACCCGCCTCGAGTCCGTCTTTCTCGTTCTGCGAGGAATCCCGTTCCAGGGCGTCACGCCGGAGTACGACAACCTCCACCGGCAGGCCATCAACATCACATCCCTCTTCCGCTGGGACCCGCAGAAGCGTCGCGCCTTTGCGCAGTACTCCG
>JAJXWS010000017.1 GCA_021781495.1 Acidobacteriota bacterium
GAAGATGTGGCCGGGGCGAGCGAGATCGGCGTAAGTGGCGGCAGGCGCGATGGCGGTGCGGATGGTGTGAGCGCGGTCGGCGGCGGAGATGCCGGTGGTGACGCCTTCGCGGGCCTCGATGGTCTCAGTAAACGCAGTGCCGAAGCGGGAGGAGTTCTGCTGCGTCATGGGGAAGAGGCGCAGGTAGTCGGCGCGCTCCTCGGTCAGCGTGAGGCAGATGAGTCCGCGACCGTAGCGGGCCATGAAGTTGATGGCCTCGGGGGTGACGTGCTCGGCGGCGAGGGTGAGATCGCCCTCGTTTTCGCGGTCTTCATCGTCGACGACGACGACCATGCGGCCTGCGCGGATCTCGTCCAGCGCTCCGGGGACGTCGATAAAAGGGGGCTCGAAAGTGCGCGGTTGCTCGTGCATGTTGGCCTTCCCTATTCTGACCCATGGATGCCTAAACAGCAAAAGCGCCACGCGAAGGTGGCGCTTTTGGGAACGGCCGAGGCCGGCATGGCTTAGAGAGTGGATTCGATTTCAAAGCCCCACGCTTCGAGCAGGGCCTCAGGGATGTATTTGGAATTCTTGTTCCGGCGGGCCCATTCCCGAAGGCGCGTAGACCGGATGTATTGGTCCGGGGTCAACTTGAACTCCTTGACGATCTGCTCAAAGGAGGTGACAGTGGGCACAACCGGGCCGATGGGCTCCGGCTTGCCCCAATTCGGATTTCCACGACGCTTTGCCATTGTGTTCGTTTCCTTAAGATGGGTGAGTTGCGTTTACATCCTTGGCGGAGGCGGGGGTAACAACGTGGCCAGAGGACAATCTAGGTTTCTATTTTAGGTATTTTTTCTTCAAAAATCAATAAAAATTCTAGGGGAAACCCTAGGGAGAAGATGTGGCAAAGATTTTCCATCATGCAGATCAATAAGCACTTATATGTTGATGCACAAGGAAACGCCGGGCCGGGTGGCAAATGAAATGAGGGCCGGGTGGCGCGGTTCCTGTGCAGAATGGCAGGATACTCTTATGACAACATTCCTGCGGGTGGTGGCAGGCGGGCTTTTGTGCCTTGGACTGGGGGCGTTGCAGAGCCGCGCCGTGGAGCTGAAGGTGAGCCGGAATGCCATTGAGCAGACGCTGAAACAACAGCTTTTCCATGGGCCCGATGGGCGGTATTACCTGAAGGGGAATGAGAAGACTCCCTGCTCTGTGTATGCCGAGGACGCGCGGCTGAGCTTTGTGCAGGACCGGATTGTGGTGGACGTGAAGACGCGCGCCAGGCTGGGCAAGCAGGTGGGCGGAGCGTGCATTGGATTTGCCATGGCGCCGACGGCCGAGGTGAGCCTGCAGCCGTATGGAGAGGGCGAGACGATCGGCTTTCGGGATGCGCAGGTGGTGAAGGTGAGCGACCGGCGAGAGCTGAACTTTCTGCTGTCGCCGTTCCTGAGCCGGCAGATTCCTTCGAGCATGAAGGTGAACGCGGCGGAGCTGCTGCGGAATGCGCTGGCGGGGTCTACGGCGACCTCAGGCTACAAGGTGACGCTGGACCGGCTGCAGATTCACTCGATTGTGGTGCAGGGCGACAACCTGGTGGTGGATGTGGACGGGGACCTGAGCGTGCGCTAGCGCGAGGCAGCGCTGAATGGCGCGGAGATGCGGCCCGGCAGTTGGACTGCCGGGCCGCGATTGCTTTCGGGCGCGATGCGGACTATCCGCCGCTCGACTACCACCACTCCATGGAGCGGCCGAAGGGCACCTTGGCGCTGCTCTCAGGCTTGGGCGTGCGCAGGAGCAGGAGCGGGCACTGCACGAGCTTGACGACCTTCTCTGCGATGGAGCCGAAGACGAGCGGATACCAGCCTGAGAGGCCGTGGGTGGAGATGACGACGAGGTCAATGCCGTCGCGCTCGATGGCGTCGAGGATGGTTCCGGCGATATCGTTGCTGACTTCCACGGCGGACTTGGCCACGATGCCCTTGGCGCCGAGGGCGGTCTGCGAGACGGCGAAGCGGTCGTCAGCCTCTTTGCGGGCGCGCTCGATGACAGCGGCCTCGGTGATGGAATCGGGAAGCGAGACGTGCGGGAAGGCAGGAATTACGTGGAGAAGATGAACTTCAGCCTGGAATTTCTGCGCGAGCTCGGCAGCGGCGTCGAGTGCGGCATGGGATGAAGCGCTGAAGTCGACAGGGACCAGGATTCTGGTGGGAATTGCGCTATGAGAACCTGCTTCGGGCATCGTTGTCTCCTCGCCGGACCACACACGTGGAAGGGCTATGAATTTTTCGCACACCATCATAGCAAGCCGAAGCTGCGAATGAGACGTGACCGGGAACACACTTCGACCGGTGAAGCGGGACAGGGACTACTGTTGCCCGGCGCTCTGGATGTGCGCGGCGGCACCGAGCAGTGTGTGCAGCGTACGGGTCCACTGCTCGAGCTCGGCGACGGGAACGCGCTCGCGGGAGGAGTGGGCGGTGTGCATATCGCCGGGGCCGATGACGATGACCTCGTCGGCAATGCGAGCGAGGCGGGATGCCTCTGACCCGAAGCTGATGCCGGTGGGCAGGCGCGCGGGTTGACCGGTATCGGCGGCGATGGCGGCGAGACGCTGGCGGAGCGGCCCCTGCGCGGATGGCTCGAAGCCGGGCTCGGCGCGGAGCGGCTCAATGTGGATGCGGGCGCGGGGCTCCTCGCTGCGGAGCTGCTCGGCAAGACGCTCGAGCTCGTGGAGGACGGCACTTGGCGGGTCGGACGGGATGGGACGCCACTCGACGAGGAAGGAGCAGGCGCCGGCGATGATGTTTTTGGCCGAGCCGCCCTGCAGGACGCCGACGTTCCAGGTGGTGTGCGGGGGATCGAAGAGCGGGCTGGGAGCGGCGCTGGTTACCAGATGCTGGAGGCGCGCCTGCATGCGATGGAGAAAGCGTACGGCGAGCGCAATGGCGGAGAGGCCTTCGGCGGGATAAGCGGAGTGGGCTTCGACGCCGTGGATGGAGACGCGGGCGAGACCGTAGCCCTTGCCGGCGATGCCGGGATGCAGGCTGGTTGGCTCACTGACGATGGCGGAGCGAATGCGAAGACTGGTGGCGGCGAGGAGGCACTCCATGCCCTTGCAGCCGATCTCCTCGTCGGCGGTGAGGATGAGCGCGACATCGGGCCGCATGGCGGAGGGCGGACAGGAGTTGAGCGCGGCGAGGAAGCAGGCGAGCGCGCCTTTGACGTCGCAGGCTCCGCAGGCGTGGAGGAATGCGGCGTCGGCGCTGGGCAGAAGCTCAAGGGCGGTGTGCCAGGACTCGGCGAAGGGAACGGTGTCTGTGTGGCAGACGAAGGCGAGGCCGATGGGCTGGTCCGATCCGAAGCCGGAATCGGGCGCGGAGGCAGGTTGCGCGATGAGGTTCGCCTTGGCGATGCCGTTCTCATCGGCGTAGGGGAAGCGCTGGGCGCGCCAGCCGCGATTCTGGAGGAACTCCTCAACCCAGTGGATGAGCGGGAGGTTGGACGAAGCGGAGGGCGTGGGGATGGCGACGAGGAGTCGCAGGATTTCAGCGGCGGTCATGGCGTGACTTCCCTGCCCGCGATGAAGACGCGGGGGCGCGCGGGAGCGGCGATGAAGTAGGCCAGCTCGCGATAGTCGGTGAACTCGTGGATGAGGAAGTCAGCCTGCTTGGCGGGCTCGAGCGAGCCAATGAGATGGCCGAGGCCGAGGCTGTGCGCGGCATTGATGGTGGCGGCGGCGAGGGCCTGCGCGGGCGAGAGGCCCATGTGCAGGCACGCGAGCGAGAGGATGAAGGGGATGGACGGGATGGGCGAGGAGCCGGGGTTGAAGTCCGTGGCGAGAACAATGGCGAGACCAAGCTCAACCATGCTGAGCGCGGGCGGATAGTGGGTGCGGCCGAGCGCGAAGACGGAGCCGGGCAAAAGGACGGGCTGCACACCGGCCTGGCGAAGCTGCTGAAGCACCTCGGGAGTGACGGTCTCAAGGTGATCGGCGGTGGCGGCGCGGAGTTCGGCGGCGAGGGCGGCGCCGGTGCCAGGGCGGAACTGCTCGGCGTGGATGCGGGGGCGAAGGCCGTGGCGCTGGGCGGCTGCGAGGACGGTGCGGGCTTCTTCGACGGTGAAGGCGTGGTCGTCACAGAAGGCGTCGCAGAAGCGGGCGAGGCCGGCGTGGGCGACCTGGGGGATGAGCGTCTCGGCGATGAAGCGGACGTAGTCGTGGCGGCGGCCGGCGTACTCGGGCGGCACGGTGTGCGCGGCAAGCAGTGTGGGCACGATGTGCGTGGGTCCCTGCGCATTGAGGCGCGCAAGGACGCGCAGCATGCGCAGCTCA
Organism: Acidobacteriota bacterium; assembly: GCA_021781495.1. Taxonomy (GTDB): domain Bacteria; phylum Acidobacteriota; class Terriglobia; order Terriglobales; family Acidobacteriaceae; genus Telmatobacter. The sequence continues at coordinate 4,316 of JAJXWS010000017.1, forward strand.
GTGTCGTGATCGAGGCCGTAGCCGGACTTGGCCTCGAGGGTGGTGGTGCCGGTGCGCAGCATCCAGCGCTGATGGCGCGCAGCGGCGGCGAGGAGTTCGTCCTCCGTGGCCATGCGGGTGAGCGAGACGGTGCGCAGGATGCCGCCGCCGGATGCGGCGATCTGCTGGTAGGTGGCTCCGGCGATGCGCTGCTCGAACTCCGCGGCGCGATTGCCGGCGAAGACAAGGTGCGTGTGCGCATCCACAAAGCCGGGAGTGACGCAGCGGCCCTCGGCGTCGAGGATGGTGGCTTCAGAGGGTATCCGGGAGCGGAGTTCCGCGTAAGGACCGGCGGCGACGATGGAGTCTCCGGCGAGGAGGAGTGCGGCGTTGGCGTGGATGGCGAGGTGCTGAAGCTCGTCGCCGACGCGGGGGCGCGATGGCCCCGCGAGGGTGACGAGCTGACCGATGTTGACGACCGCGTGGGTGACGGACATGTCTACTTGCCCGCCATCGGGATATGGATGCCGCGTTCGCGTGCGGTTTTGCGGGCGAGCGGATAACCCGCGTCCGCGTGGCGCGCGACGCCGATGCCGGGATCGTTGTTGAGCACGCGGGCGATGCGGCGGGCGGCGTTGGGGGAGCCGTCCGCGACGGTGACCTGGCCGGCGTGCAGCGAGAAGCCCATGCCGACTCCGCCGCCGTGATGGAAGCTGACCCAGGTGGCGCCGGATGCGGTGTTGAGCAGAGCGTTGAGGATGGGCCAGTCGGCAACGGCATCAGAGCCGTCGAGCATCTTTTCGGTTTCGCGATAGGGGCTGGCGACGGAGCCGGTGTCGAGATGGTCGCGGCCGATGGCGACGGGCGCGGAGAGCTCACCTTTGCGGACGAGATGGTTCATGGCCTCGCCCATGCGGGCACGCTCGCCGTAGCCGAGCCAGCAGATGCGCGCGGGAAGTCCCTGGAAGGCGAAACGGCCGCGGGCGAGACGCAGCCAGCGGGTGAGGATTTCGTTCTCCGGAAAGAGCTCGAGTGCGAGGCGGTCGGTGCGGTCGATGTCGCGGGGATCGCCGGAGAGCGCGACCCAGCGGAAGGGCCCGGAGCCGGTGCAGAAGAGCGGGCGAATGTACTCCGGTACGAAGCCTGGGATGAGGAAGGCGTCGGAGCAACCGGCGTCGAAGGCGTAGCGGCGGATGTTGTTGCCGTAGTCGAAGGCGATGGCGCCGGCGCGTTGCAGGGCGAGCATGGCGTTGACGTGGACGACCATGGACTGCGTGGAGCAGAGCACGTACTCCTCGGGATCGCGGCGGCGAAGCTCCGCAGCCTGATCGAGGCTGAAGCCACGGGGGACGTATCCGTTGAGGGGATCGTGGGCGCTGGTCTGATCGGTGATGACATCGACGTGAACGCCGCGGCGGACTATCTCCGGCAGCACGTCCGCGCAGTTGCCGACGAGGCCGACGGAGAGCGCGCGGCCCTCGCGGCGGGCGGACTCGCAGAGGGAGAGCGCCTTGTCGAGGTCATCGGCGATGAGGTCGCAGTAGCGCGTGTCCACGCGGCGCTGGATGCGGCTGCGATCCACGTCGATGGCAAGGACGACACCGTCATTCAAGGTGACGGCGAGCGGCTGCGCGCCGCCCATGCCACCGACGCCGCCGGTGACGACGAGACGGCCCTTGAGCGAGCCGCCGAAGTGGCGCTCGGCAAGCGCGGCGAAGGTCTGGAAGGTTCCCTGGAGGATGCCCTGCGTGCCGATGTAGATCCAGCTGCCTGCGGTCATCTGGCCGTACATCATGAGGCCTTTGCGATCGAGCTCGTGGAAGTGCTCCCATGTGGCCCATTTGCCGACGAGGTTGGAGTTGGCGAGGATGACGCGCGGGGCCATGTCGTGGGTGGGAAAGACGGCGACGGGCTTGCCGGACTGGATGAGCAGCGTCTCCTCGTCGCCGAGCTGTTCGAGCTCGTGGACGATGGCGTGGTAGCACTCCCAGTTGCGCGCGGCGCGGCCGATGCCGCCGTAGACGACGAGGTCCTCAGGACGCTCGGCGACTTCGGGATCGAGGTTGTTCATGAGGCAGCGGAGAGCCGCTTCCTGCTGCCAGCCCCGGCAGCGGAGCTGGGTGCCGCGCGGCGCGTGAATGATGGATGAGGCCGAAGTGGTCATTGTTCCTCCGAATGACTGAAGCGCTGTTGCACGGCGCGATAACTGGAACGGATCTCCTGGGCAAGCGGATGATGGCCATCCTGCAGGACGAGGCGGCCGGCGACGGCGACATCGCGAATGGCCGTGCGATTGAGCGCGAAGACGGCCTGCGCGGCAAGGGACTCCTTGTCTGTGCCGAGAACGGAGAGATCGTCGAGATCGAAGGTGAAGAAGTCCGCCGGCTCACCGGGCGAGAGGTTGCCGCCTTTGACGCCGAGAGACTGATACCCGGAGCCGGTGGCGAAACGGAGGAGGCGCATGGCGATCTCCTCCTGCGCGATGCCGTCAAGGAAGCCTCGGCGGCGATATTGCAGGCGGAGATGGTACTCAAGCTGGCGGGCGTCTTCGAGGATGTCGATCTGCGCCTGACTGTCACTGCCGAAGGCGATGGGGATGCCGAGGCGCGCGGCGGCGTCGGCGGGAAAGATGCCGTCGCCGAGGTTGCGCTCAGTGGTGGGGCAGGAGCAGATGGTGCTGCCGGCGGCGGCCACTTTATCGAGCTCGGGTGCGGTGAGATGAATTGCGTGGACGAGCGTGGTTTGCGGCATGAGGACGCCGTGCTCGGCGATGAGCGCGACGGGCGTCTGGGCGTGCTCGGCGAAGCAGGCGTCGTTTTCCGCAGGCTGCTCGGAGACGTGCATGTGGAGCGGGATTTGCCAGGCGTGCGCGAAGGAGGCGATGCGGGTAAGCTCCGCGAGCGGCACGGCTCGGATGCTATGGGGCGCGGCACCGACGTGGACGAGCGGATCGGCCGCGGTGTGATCGATGAGCGCGGCGAGGTTGTGCAGGTAGGTGTCGGCGGTCTCGTAGAACCGGCGCTGGCCGGGGTGCGGCTGCTGGCGATAGCCGGCGCGGAAGTAGGCGGTGCGGAGCAGGCAGATGCGCATGCCGACGGACTGCGCGGCGCGAATGACCTGGAGGGCCATCTCATTGGGGTCGGCGTAGGGCTGGCCTTCGGGGTCGTTGTGGAGGTAGTGGAACTCGCCGACGACGGTGATGCCGGAGAGGAGCATCTCCAAAAACGCGGCGCGGGCCACATCGTAGAGGTCCGGCGGCGCGAGGAGAGCGGCGGCGCGGTACATCTGCTCGCGCCAGGCCCAGAAGGTGTCTCCGCCGACGGCGCGGCCCTCAGCACGGGCGCGGAAGAGGCGCTGGAAGGCGTGTGAGTGCGCGTTGGCAAGGCCGGGCAGAAGGGCCTTGCCGGGCAGACGCACCACCTCCGTGGTGGGAGGGATGGCGGTGGACTCAGCGTAACCGAGGACGTTGCCGTCATCGCAGACGAGCAGGCCGGTGGCCTGGTGCGCACGTCCGTCGGCAAAGAGAAGGTCAGGCAAAAAAAGCTGCGGCATGGTCGTTCTCCCGCGACTACTGAGGATAGTAGCGCTGTATTGGACGCACTGAAAGGCGGAAACGCAGGAGAATTACGGATTGGATAGTGGAATCCACGGCAGATGCGTTGAACCAATTTGTTTCAGAGAGCGTACTGAGGAGAGCGCCGGGCGGCGCTGCGTGGAAGGCGACGGATTTTTGCCTGTTCCAAGAGGGGCAGCCCAGCGATTATTCTTTCGAGTACAAACAATCCGCTCCCATGAGGTGCAGATGCAAAGGACAGGGCGTTTCCTGTTTGCAGTACTTGTTGTTTTGTTTTCAGCCGCAACATCACAAGCGACAACCACCGCCGAGGCTCAGCAGAAGGCGAGCTTCGTCCGGCTGGACCGGGTTACCGCTTCCCGGGCACTGACACATGGAATTGAGATCCGCTCCGGCGCGGCGGTGATGCAGATAACAGCGCTGCGCGTGGATGTGCTTCGCGTGCGGGTGGGACCGGCGGGGCAACTGCCGGAGGATGCGTCCTGGGCCGCACTGGCCGCCGCGCGCGCGTCAAGCGCTGCGGTTACGCCGGAGTCGAACGGCACGTCAGTGGGCTTCAAGACAGGCAAGCTGCACGTGGCGGTGCAGAAGGATCCGCTGGCGCTGACGGTGACCGACATGGAGGGCCACGTGATTGCGGCCCAGATGCCGCAGCGGCCTATCGAGTTCAACGGCGCGTCGTTTCGGGTGTACATGCAATCGCCGGCGGACGAGCACTACTTTGGGCTGGGCGACAAGTCGGGACCGCTGGATCGCCGCAACGAGGCCTTTACGGACTGGAACACGGATGCGTTTGGATGGCAGGAGTCTACGGACCCAATCTACAAGTCGATTCCCTACTTCCTGACCTTTCGCAGAGGCGTGTCGGCGGGGATCTTTCTGGACAACACGTGGCGGGCCAGCTTTGAGTTCAACAAGGAGTATCGCGACGGCTACTCGTTCGGCTCCGAGGGCGGACCGCTGGATGTGTACATCCTGTACGGGCCGGAGCCGAAGGACGTGGTGGAGAAGTGGGCGTGGCTGACGGGCAAGACGCCGATGCCGCCGATGTGGGCGCTGGGCTTTCAGCAGTCGCGCTACAGCTACTACCCCGAGGCGGAGGTGCGACGGATTGCGACGCGGCTGCGGAATGAACGGATTCCGGCGGACGTGATCTGGCTGGACATCGATTACCAGTTGAAGAATCGTCCGTTTACGGTTGATCCGGAACGCTTTCCACACTTTGACCAGATGATCCAGGACCTGAAGGCGGAGCATCTGCGGGCGGTGGTGATTACGGACCTGCACATTGCCGACCTGCCGAACGCGGGCTACAAGCCGTATGACGAAGGCGTGGCCGGCGACCGGTTTGTGAAGAATCCGGATGGCTCAACCTATGTGGGCGTGGTGTGGCCGGGCAAGGCTGTGTTTCCGGACTTTACGCAGAAGGCCGCGCGGGAGTGGTGGGGCACGCTGTATGCGGATTTTGTGAGCAAGGGCGTGGCGGGCTTCTGGAATGACATGAACGAGCCGGCGATCTTCGAGGTGGCTTCCAAGACGATGCCGGACGACGTGCAGCACCGCATCGACGAGCCGGGCTTTCAGCCGCGCGTGGCGAGCCACCTGGAGATTCACAACGTCTTCGGCATGGAGAACAGCCGGGGCACGTTTGAGGGCCTGCTGAAGCTGCAGCCGAATGTGCGGCCGTTTGTGATGACGCGCGCGAGCTATGCGGGCGGGCATCGCTATGCGGCGACGTGGAGCGGGGACAACTCCAGCACATGGAACCACCTGCGGCAGACGGTGCCGCAGCTGCTGAACCTGGGGCTGAGCGGCTTTGCGATGAGCGGGGCGGATGTGGGCGGATTTGCGGGCTCTCCGCAGCCGGAGCTGCTGACGCGCTGGCTGGAGGTGGCGGCGTTCCAGCCGATTGACCGCGACCACACCGCGATCGGCACGAATCCGCAGGAGCCGTGGGAGAACGGAACGCCGGAGGACCTGAACCTGCGCCGCCGGTACATTGAAGAACGCTACCGGCTGCTGCCGTATCTGTACACGACGACCGAGGAGATGAGCCGGACGGGGCTGCCGATGATGCGGCCGCTATTCCTGGAGTTTCCGAAGGGGGCGGTGGATGGCCAGCCGCTGGACCTGAACGATCCCGGATCCTTTGTGCTGGGCGCGGACCTGCTGATTGCGCAGAGCCCGTATCCGGATGAGATGGACGACTACTCCGTGGCGCTGCCGCTGGGCGGATGGTATGACTACTGGACCGGGGAGCGCGTGACGGGCAACAAGGAACGCAAGGCGATTGATAACTCGCACGCCAAGCAGGACGAGATTCATCTGCACCGCTCGCTGTACACCCTGCCGGTGTTTGTGCGCGCGGGAGCGATTGTGCCGGAGCAGCCGCTGGTGCAGAGCACGGATGAGAAGCCGGAGGGTCCGCTGACGCTGCGGGTGTATCCGCCGACGGAGCCGGGAGAGGCCTGCCGCGGCAGCGTGTACGTGGATGACGGCGTGAGCTACGACTTCAAGAAAGGCGAGTCGCTGCGCATGAGCTTTACGTGCGACGTGACCGGACCGGGCGTGACGGTGCGGGTGGAGCCGCACCAGGGCAGCTTTGCGCCGTGGTGGAATCAGCTGGCGGTGGAGGTGTATGGCAGGAGCAAGCCGGCAGGGGGAGCAAGCGTCTCCGGGCTGGATGGCTCCAGCAAGCGCGCGGTGGAGACGGGGTTCGACTCAGAGCATCACCGGATCACGGCGCTGGTTCCGGACAGCGGGAAGGGACTTGAGCTGCAATTGATGAATTAGGAGAAGCGGGACGGGGCATCAGGAGCCGGACGGGAAGGATCACGGATGGCTTGTGTTGCCCCTAAGTCCCTTTATTTACTACATATTCAATACTGAATTAAGTGCTTACGAAAGTTGCAGTTGGCGCGCCACAGAGGACCGTAAACTGATAGGCTAGAAGCATGAAATTCGGGGTCCTGGTCTTTCCGGGGTCGAACTGCGACCACGATACGTACAACGTCATAGCAGAGATCGCGCATCAGCCGGTCACGTTCCTTTGGCATGACTCAGAGGATCTGGGCGGAGTGGATGCGGTGCTGGTGCCGGGCGGGTTCGCCTATGGGGACTACCTGCGCACTGGGGCGATTGCGCGCTTTTCGCCGGTGATGCAGGCGGTGAAGCGCTTTGCCGAGGGTGGCGGGCTTGTGCTGGGCATCTGCAACGGCTTTCAGATTTTGACCGAGTGCGGACTGCTGCCGGGCGCGCTGATGCGCAATGCCGGATTGAAGTACATCTGCAAGCAGGTGCATCTGCGCGTGGAGACCACTAACAGCGCCTTTACCAACAAGCTGAAGAAGGGCGAGGTGTTGGAGATTCCGATTGGCCACATGGAGGGCAACTACTTCTGCACGCCGGATGAGTTGCGCCAGATGGAGGCCGAGGATCGCATTGCGTTCCGGTACTCGACGCCGGAGGGCGCGGTGACGCCGGAGGCGAATCCGAATGGGTCTATCGGCAATATCGCGGGCATTCTGAATGCGCAGCGAAACGTGCTGGGCATGATGCCGCACCCGGATCGCTCGAGCGAACAACTGCTTGGTTCGGCAGACGGGTGGAAGATCTTCGCCTCGATGGTGGAGGCTTTGGCGACGCGCTAAGCGGCAGCGTGCGCGAGGGAAAGCGTGGCCTCATGATCGACATCCACACCCATCTTATCTACGGCGTGGACGATGGTTCCCCGGACTTGCAGACGTCATTGGCCATGGCAGAGACCGCGGCCAGCGAGGGCGTGACGCATATTGTGTGCACGCCGCACTCCAGCGATGCGTATTCCTACGAGGACGATGTCATCCAGGAGCGGCTGGCGGAGCTGCGCTCGAAGCTGAAGGGAAAGCTGGAGCTGAGCCTGGGATGCGACTTCCACATGAGCGCCTCCAATGTGATGGAGGCACTGGAGCATCCGTTCCGCTACTCGATCAACGGGAAGGGATACCTGCTGATTGAGTTTCCGGACATGCTGATTCCGCCGCAACTGACGGACGCGATGCGCAGGCTGCAAGGGGTGGGGTACAAGCTGATCATTACGCACCCGGAGCGGAACCCGGTGTTGCAACGCGACCCGGAGATGCTGGCGGAGTGGATGCGCGAGGGATGCCTGGTGCAGGTGACCTCAGCCGCGCTGTATGGGCGGTTTGGCAAGACGGCCGAGGCATTTGCGAATGCGCTGCTGGACCGGAACTGGATTCATTTTCTGGCGAGCGATGCGCACCATCCGGAGTGGCGTCCGCTGCACCTGCGAAAGGGCTACGAGTACGTGGCGCAGCGCGCGGGAGAAGAGACGGCGCGACGGCTCTATGAGAGCAATCCGCGGGCGGCCGTGGAAGGCACGGAGTTGCCGGCTCAGCCGGAGCCGGAAGGGCTCTGGGATGGCGTTCCGCTGAAGTTTGACGCGAGGGCAGGAGTCCTGAGCAATGGCGCCAAGGGGAGTTCGCAGGGAAAAGGCTTCTGGAGCAGGCTTTTCACGCGATGAGCGGGGTTAGAGGCCCAGCCCGCCGTCTACGGTGAGGATTTGCCCGGTGACGAAGCCGGGACCCGCAGCAAAAAAGAGCACGGCGCTTGCCACTTCCTGAGCGGAGCCGTTGCGCCCCATGGGCGTTCGCGCGGCAAAGCGCGCGGCCTGTGCAGCATCACTCTCCCCCGCATCGATCCAGCCGGGAGCGACACAGTTTACAGCGACATCGGGAGCAAAGGCCTTGGCCATAGCCTGCGTGAGCATGTGCAGAGCAGCCTTGGAGGCGCAGTAGTGCGCGTGCGTGGCCCAGGGGCGCAGTCCGCCGAGCGAGCCCATGTTGACGATGCGGCCGCGGGTGGCGCGGAGGTGCGGCAGGGCTTCTCGCGAGACGAGAAAGGGGCCGCGGGTGTTGGTCTGGAAGACTTCGTCCCATTGCTCGAGCGAGATCTGGTCGAGTGGCGCGGACTCAAAGACGGCCGCGTTGTTGACGACGATATCGAGGCTGCCGCTGAGAGCGACCGCTGCGGCGACGGCGGCGCGGACAGAGTCCTCGGAGCGGACGTCGCAGGGGATGGCCTGGGCGCGACGACCGAGAGCGTGCAACTCCTGCACGGTGCGGGCGGCTGCGGCGGCGGAGCTGCGGTAGGTGATGGTGACGTCAGCGCCGGCACGGGCGAGGGTGAGGGCGATCTCACGGCCGAGGCGGCGAGCACCGCCGGTGACGAGGGCCGATTTGCCGGTTAACGTGAGGACGGACATGGGAGGCTTGCGGCGGAGCCGGACGGAAGGCGCCGGCTCCGGCGATGGCTACTGTTGCTTGCCGGGGCTGGACTGCCCGCTGGTCTGGGAGCCGGAGGCGGCGGGTTTGTCGGCAGGCTTGTCGGCAGGCTTGTCCTTGCCGGCGGCTGCGCCTTTGCCCGCAGCGGCGGACTGGGGGTGCTCTTCGTAGATGGAGTACTGGTGGCCTGGGCGATTGAGCTTGATTTCAATGGCCATCTCGGCCTTGTCGAGCTTGTACTCCTGGCCGTAGGTCTGGTAGCCCCGGGCGATGATCTGCAACAGGACATCAGACCCGGTGGGGAGAACATCGATCATGCTCTTGCCCTCGTCGTTGGTCTTGAGCTCCATGTTGCCCTTGTCCCCGACGAGGTGCCAGATGACGGCGGCATTTTCAATGGGCTTGCCGTCCTCACCGCGCAGGACGGTGACCTCAACGCGCGAGGTTGCCGGCGGCGCCTTGTACTTGCGACCCCGGTTACGGGAGCTCTGCGCGGAAAGCGTGAGACTGGACACAAGGACGAGGAGAGCAGCAAGAGCGACGAAACGGAGATTACGACGGCACCACATGGCAACCATTGTACCCGTTTGCCGGTACGGCGGGCGAGGGGCAGAGCAAGCGGAGCGGATACCGGTTTGGGGCAGGAAACGGGTACACTGGATTTGAGGTCGTTATGCCAGAGATTCAGCGCAGAAAGACACCGACGGTCAGGATTGGGCAAGTTCGTGTGGGCTGGGAGGTTCCGGTCGTTGTGCAGTCGATGACCAACACCGACACGGCCGATGCGGCGGCAACCATAGAGCAGGTTGCGGCGCTGGCCCTTGCGGGGTCTGAGATTGTCCGGGTGACGGTGAACAACGAGGACGCGGCGGCGGCTGTTCCGCAGATTGTGGAAGGGCTGGAGAAGCGCGGCATCCACGTGCCGATCGTGGGGGACTTCCACTACAACGGGCACCTGCTGCTGAAGAAGTATCCGGCGACGGCGCGCGCGCTGGCCAAGTACCGCATCAATCCGGGCAACGTGTCGATTGGACGGAAGGATGACGACAACTTCCGCATCATGGTGGAGTGCGCGGTGGAGAACCAGAAGCCGGTGCGCATCGGCGTGAACTGGGGATCGCTGGACCAGTCGTTGCTGACACGGATGATGGACGAGAACAATCGCCGGCCGGACCCGCTGCCTGCGCGGGACGTGATGATGGAGGCGATGGTGGTGAGCGCGCTGGACTCCGCCAAGGCCGCCGAGCACTACGGGCTGGGGCACGACATGATTATCCTGTCGGCCAAGGTGAGCGGCGTGCGCGATCTGATTGATGTGTATACGAATCTGGCGGCGCGGTGCGACTATCCGCTGCACCTGGGGCTGACGGAAGCGGGCATGGGGGCGAAGGGACTGATTGCCTCAACGGCGGGACTGGCGCCGTTGCTGCTGACGGGCATTGGCGATACGATTCGCGTGAGCCTGACGCCAAAGCCGGGAGGCGACCGCACGGAAGAGGTGCAGGCGGCGCAGCAGATTCTGCAGTCGCTTTCGATCCGCAGCTTTATGCCGCAGGTGACGAGCTGCCCGGGATGCGGACGCACGACGAGCACGTACTTCCAGGAGCTGGCCGAGCAGATTCAGAACTATCTGCGCACGTCGATGCCGGAGTGGCGGAAGAAGTATCCGGGCGTGGAAGAGCTGAAGCTGGCGGTGATGGGCTGCGTGGTGAACGGGCCGGGCGAGTCAAAGCACGCGAACCTGGGCATCAGCCTGCCGGGCACGTTTGAAGAGCCGAAGGCGCCGGTGTACGTGGACGGCAAGCTGTACACGACGCTGCGCGGCGATGGCATTGTGGCGGAGTTCAAGCAGATTCTGGACAACTACGTGGTAAGCCACTACGGACAGAGCGAAAAGAACAAGGAGTTGGTGGGCGCGTAGGCGTTCCCTTCCCTGCTCGGCACACGACAGGCTGCGGACCCGTAATCCGCAGCCTGTTTTACTTCCCCAGGCACGCAAGACTTGACGCAGACTTCCCCTGCTGACTGCCGGTTCACGAGGCACGAGACCAACTGACTGCATTTGAGGGCATGATGAGAAAACGCCTTGCGGGCAGGCTTGCGCTGGCGACGCTGCTTCTGCTGCCAATGTGCGCGGCGTGGGCTGGTCCGCCGTTCCAGACGGATGACCCGGAGCCGGTGGACTTTCGGCATTACGAGTTCTACCAGTTCGGATCTGTTTCCAGCACGCCGGTGGAGACGGACCCGACGGGACCCGCGCTGGAGTTCAACTGGGGCGCGGCGCCGAATGTGCAGATCCACGCAGTTCTGCCGTTTGGGGCGATTGTGCCGATGAACAAGCCGGTGTATGCGCCAGCGGGAACGGGGCCGAGCGCGTTTGGGCTGACGGACACGGAACTGGGCGTGAAGTACCGGTTTGTGCAGGAGACGGCGCACCGTCCGCAGATTGGGACGTTCCCCATGCTGGAGGTTCCGACAGGTAACGCAGACAAGGGGCTGGGCGTTGGCAAGGCGTGGTACAAGCTGCCGGTGTGGGTGCAGAAGAGCTGGGGTCCGTGGACAAGCTACGGCGGCGCGGGATACCAGGTTGTTCCGCAGACGCAGTACAAGAATTTCTTCTACGCGGGCTGGCTGGTGCAGCGGGAACTGAACGAGCGGCTGACGCTGGGTGCGGAGCTGTTCAGCCATCAGCAGGAGGGGCTGGCGACTCCGCAGATTCACGCGTCGAGCATGGTGGATGTGGGCGGCTACTACTCGATCAGGAACCCCGGACTTCAGGTGCTGTTTGCGTATGGGCACTCGGTGATTGGTCAGACGGAGAACTACGCCTATCTGGGCCTGTATGAGACGTGGGGATCGAAGCCGGGAAAGGGCTTGAATGGATTGCTGGCCCGGCACTTCTGACGCAGAGCACTTCCCTTCCGGCAGCCGCGTGCAATAGGCTCAGAAATAGCCAAAGCCGAGACTGCGGATGCGCTGGATACTGTCGATTGCCGTGCTGTGCCTGCTGGCGGTTGCGCCGCCGGCGTGGAGCGCCAAAAAACAGGCGTGCGTGACGGCGGAACAAGCCACCCACATGACAAACAAGGATGTATGCGTGACGGCGCATGTGTACGACGTGGTGCAACTGCCGGATGGGACGCGCTACCTGGATGTGTGCCGTCCGGATACGCCGGACGAGCGCTGCCGGTTTACCATCATCAGCCCGTGGGAAGACCGGGACGAGGTGGGCGCACTGGAGAAGTATCGTGACACGGACGTGCGGATTCGCGGGGTGGTGCAGCCGATTCGCAACCGCTATGCGCTGGTACTGAGCCATGTGCGGCAGTTCTACGGAGGGCCGCCGAAGTTTCGGCCGAACCCGCGGCTGCTGCATGGATTCAACGGCGAGCAGGCGACACCACCGATTCGCGATCCGAATCTGCACTCCGGGCAAGCGCACAGCGGGTATGGCAATCCGCGGATGCAGGAGCCGCTGAACAAGGGGCAATCGACGAAGCAGTAGCGCGCTACCAGAGCGGGCCGGCGGCGCGGCGCAGGTCGCGAAGCGGATAGCGCGTGCCGCGCCAGACCACGCCGTTGCGGACGAGAGCAAGCGCCATGGAGCGCAGAAACGCGTAGACGATGAGCATGGCGGCGGGCGCGTAGAAGATCGCATGCCAGGCGGAGACCTGCGTGACGCGGCGGTTGGCGGCGAAGACCATGGTGATCGCGATGCAGGAAAGCAGGCCCGCGACGAGCGACCATCCACCGGCGACGATGGCCGCGAGCGGCCAGAGCGTGTGCACGGCGAGAGCCAGGCACGCCGCCAGATGCAGGAATACACGGAATCGATAGACGGCGAAACCGTTCTTTTCCATCAGTTGAATGACGAAGAACGGGCCGGGGATCCAGCGAATGCGGACGAGGCCGGGGCCAACGACGACGCGCTGCGCGAAGCCGGAACGCTTGATGCGCCAGCCGAGACGAAGGTCGTCGAGGACCTCCATGCGGAGGGACTGAAAGCCGCCGATGCGGGTGTAGACCTCGCGGCGGACGAGGTTGAAGCCGCCGACGCCGAGGAAGTCGCGGGCACGGGGATCGGCAACCCGCCAGAGGCGGACGGTCCACTGGGCGAGAACCTGCATGGTGGCGAGCATGGCACGCTCGCCGGTGGAGTGGAAGATGAGCGACGGCACCAGGACGAGGTGGTCGGCCTGATCGCGTTCTGCCTGCTGCACGGCCAACTGAAGGGCGCGCGGATGGAAGGCCACGTCGCCATCGGTAAAGAGGAGCCAGGGGGCGGTGGCCTGCTGCGCGGCGAGGGACATAGCGTGCGGCTTGCCAAGCCAGCCGGGAGGCAACTCGCGGATATGCAGGACGGTGAGCGTGTGCGGGCCGGGCGCGGCGGCGACCTCGGCTGCAACCTCGTCCATCTTGGCGCCGGTGCTGTCTGTGGAGCGGTCATCGACGGCGATGATCTGGAGGCGGAGGCCAGTGGAGGCGAGGAGCGAACGCAGCGTGGTCTGGATGGCGGCCTCCTCATTGCAGGCCGGGACGATGACGGTGAGGTGCGGAGCGGACTCCGGCTGGAGGCGAGGCAGATCGGGGGTAGGGTTTGCCGTGAGATCGGGCAGAGTGGGCATGCCGCGCAGAGAGGCGAACGCCTGCCAGAGCCATCCAAAGGCGATTGCCCAACTGACGGCGGTGAATGCCTGGGACGCTACGGCATAGGGATGCATAGGGCCAGTATGACCGATGGGCGAGCTTTACGCGGATGGCTGGCTGGTTTGGTTTGACGAGGTCAAGTTAACGAAATCAATCCGCGGTGGCGTCTGCGGTGGCCAAAGCTTCTTCGAGGGGCGGTGCGACGGCTGCTCCGGCCAGCAGAAGGATGCAGGAGAACACGAGGAAGACGAGCGTGGCGCCGAGGCCGATGCGGAGATTGGAACGGTCGGAGATGGCCCCGATGATCTGGGGGGAGAAGGTGTCTCCGAAGAAGTGGATGCAGAAGAGATTGATGGAGACGGCGGTGGCGCGAACGGGGGCGGAGACGGAGTTGACGATGGCGGCGTTGAGCGGGCCGGTGTTGAGGAAGAGGAAGAACTCGGCGGCGAAGAGCGCTGGCACGGCCCAGTGCGTGGGGCCAAAGAAGATGAGGATGCCGCAGGGCAGGGTGAGGGCGACGCTCCAGAAGGAGAGCAGATAGAGGGCGCGGTGATCGGAACGGAGCCAGCGCTGGGCGATCCAGCCGCCGACGAGGGTGCCGGCGATGCCGTCGATGACGGTGATGGCGCCGACGACCATGCTGGAATCGGCTACGGAGAGGCCAGCGTCGCGGTGCAGGAAGGTGGGGACCCAGGCGCTGATTCCGCCCATGGCGAAGGTGAGCATGGCGAGGCCGAAGGTGGCGGAGAGGTAGGCGCGGTTCTGGAAGAGTCCGAGAACGGTGGCGCGGCTGGCGGTGGGACGAAGGTGATCGCTGGCGCCGCGTACGGGTTCGCGGCCCAGCCATGCGTAGAGCGCGGCTACGATGAGTCCGGGGATCGCGCAGACAAAGAACGGCATACGCCAGCCCCAGAGCGAGCCGAGCTTGCCGCCGGCGACATAGCCGAGCGCGGCTCCGACGGGGATGGCGAGATAGAAGATGGAGAGGACGCGGTTGCGATCGCGCTCGGGGTAGAAGTCCGCCAGAACGGCGGGAGCAAAGATGCCGAAGGTGGCTTCGCCGACACCGACGAGGGCGTGGCGGAAGTAGAGTGTCCAGTAGCTGTGGACCCACGCCGTGGCAAGAGTAGCGAGGCTCCAGAGGACAGCTCCGGAGATGATGAGCGGCTTGCGCGGGAAGCGGTCGCCGAGCCAGCCGGTGAGCGGCGCCACGATCATGTAGGTGATGAAGAGCGCGGTAGTGAGGGCGCCCATCTGCTGATCGGTGGAGTGGAAATCGCGCTGGATGAGGGCGACCTCGCCGGGCAGGATGTAGCGGTCAATGTAGTTGAGCAGGTTGAGGCCGAGCAGCAGTGCGACGGTCCCGATGGCGGGAGCGGCGAAGTCGCGCGCAGTTTGGGACGGCTTGACCAAAGGTTACATCCTGAAGAAATGATGGCCGGGAATCAAGAGAATCACCGGGCTAGGGCGGCGTGGAACCGGGGACCGCGCCGGGGAGGCGAACTATGCCTGCGGACGGGGCCAGCGGGCTTCGACGGTGGTGGCGATGCCGCCGCGGGGACGGAACTCGCCGCGGACGACGGCCCAGACGGGATCGCAGGCTTTTACGACGTCTTCGAGGACCTGGTTGACGATGTTTTCCTGAAAGATGCCGAGATTGCGGTAGCAAAAGAGGTATTCCTTGAGGGATTTGAGCTCAAGGCAGCGGTTCCGGGGCATGTAGCGGATGGTGAGAACGCCGAAGTCGGGCAGACCCGTTTTGGGACAGACGGAGGTCAGCTCGGGATCGTCGATGATGATTTCGTAGCCGGGAAACTGGTTCTGCCAGGTTTCGATGGGCGGGAAGGCGAAATCGAGGCCAGCCTTGGCGTGATCGTCGGTATAACGCGGTTGCTGAGACATGCATTGATTGTACGGGCGCGGGGAAGGCGTGGGCCACAGGGGGATGTGCCGGATTTTTCCTGATTCCTCCGGCTGTTTCAAGAGTCCTATATACTGGCTCAGGTTATAGGGATGATTCGAGAAAGAAAGCAATTGGACCGTCGATGGCTCTGGGTGGGTGCGGCCGTCGTAGTGGTGGTGGTGTTCTTTTCGGTGCGCTCCCTGACGCGGACCCGCCAGCAGATACGCGTGGCGGAGGTGTCGCATCAGCCGCTGACGAGCACGGTGAGCACGAACGGCCGCGTCGAGCCGGAGGTGAACTACGAGCTTCACAGTCCGATTGCGACGACGGTGAAGGCACTGTATGTGCAGCCGGGCGATGTGGTTCCGGCGGGCAAACTGCTGATGGTGCTGGATGATGTGCAGGCGCGGGCGCAGGTAGCGTCGGCGGAGAGCGGCGTGAAGTCTGCCCAGGCGGCGCTGGACGCGGTGAAGAACAACGGCACGCTGGAGCAGCGGCAGGCGGCAGCCGCCGACCTGACACGGAGCCGGCTGGATCGAGACCAGGCGAAGCGGGACCTGGACGCGCTGGTGAAGTTGAGCGCGACGGGAGCAGCCTCAGCGGGTGAGGTGGAGGCGGCTCGGCAGCGGCTGGCGAGCGCGGAGGCAACCCTGTCGGCGGCCGAACAAAGCGCCAAGGGGCGCTATTCCGCCGCGGACCTGGCAAGAACTCAGGCGGCAATGAGCGACGCAGAGGCGCACTTGGCGGTAGCGCGCAATGTGCTTGCACAGACGCAGATCCATGCGCCGATTTCCGGAACGGTCTACAGCGTGAACGCGGGCGCTACGGAGTTTGTGGAGCAAGGCAAGCTGCTGCTGCAGATGGCAGACCTGAAGCACGAGCGCGTGCGCGCCTACTTTGACGAGCCGGAGATTGGCAAGCTGGCCGTGGGGCAGCCGATCCAGATCCAGTGGGATGCCAAGACGGGCAAGGTCTGGAATGGCCATATCGAGCGGACGCCGATCACCGTGATCACCTACGGAACGCGCACGGTGGGCGAGGTGCTGGTGTCAATTGACGATCCGGACGGGCAACTGCTGCCGGATACGAATGTGACGGTCACGGTGACCACATCGAGCGAGACCAACGCGCTGAGCATTCCGCGCGAGGCGCTGTACTCCGAGGGCGGCAAGCCGTATGTGTTCAAGGTGACAGGAGACGCATTGAAGCGGACTCCGGTGATGACGGGAACCATCAATCTGACGCAGGTGGCGATTACGTCAGGATTGAATGCGGGAGACGTGGTTGCGACCGGAACTCTCTCTGGACAGCCCTTGCAAGAGGGTATTCCGATACAGGTTGCGCAGTGAGAGGCTGGATACAGGCAGGACTGCTGGCTTCGGCGCTGGCCATGGCAACCGCCGGCCACGCGCAGTATCAGCTTACGGCACAGGCGACAGCGGCCCTGGAAGCGGGCGATGCGGACCGGGCGCTGGCCCTGATCAATGCCCTGCCCCCGACGGCCGAGGCGCATAACCTGCGATGCCGGGTGCAATACGTGCTGGAGCACTGGGATGCCGCAGCGAATGAATGCCAGCAGGCGGTGAACATGGACGGGGGGAACTCCGACTATCACCTGTGGCTGGGGCGGGCGCTGGGCGAGAAAGCAGATCGCGCGTCGTTTTTGAGTGCCTACGGGCTGGGCAAGCGTGTGCGGATCGAGTTTGAAGCGGCGGTGAAGGCGAATCCGCGCAATGCGGAGGCTCTGGCGGATCTGGGCGAGTTTTACTACTCTGCCCCGGGGATTGTGGGCGGAGGCGACGACAAGGCTCAGGGGGTTGCCAACCAGCTGGATGGCGTGGACCCGGCGCGGGCATATGAGCTGCGGG
This sequence comes from Acidobacteriota bacterium, assembly GCA_021781495.1. Classification (GTDB taxonomy): domain Bacteria; phylum Acidobacteriota; class Terriglobia; order Terriglobales; family Acidobacteriaceae; genus Telmatobacter. Next base: position 21,569 of record JAJXWS010000017.1, read on the forward strand.
CGCGCATCGCGGAGTCGCAAAAGGACTACGGCACGGCGGAACGGGAGTTCAAGCAGGCGCTGGCGGTGAGTTCGCATCCGGCCTTCCAGTGGGTGACGCTGGCCGCGTTCTACAGCCGGCGCGGGCGCCTGCAGGAGATGGAGGCGGCGCTGGAGAACGGCCAGAAGGATGCGCTGCGGGACAGGCACGCAGGGGTGGCGCTGTATAACGGCGCGTCGGTGCTGATCAAAGCCGGGAAGAATTCCGCGCTGGCAGCCCGCATGCTGGAGGAGTATCTGGCGAGCACTTCCAAGACAGAGGAGGCGCCCGCGTTTGTGGCTCATACGCGGCTGGCGCAACTGAAGGCGCAGCTGGGCGACAAGGCGGGAGCACAGCAGGAAAAGAACGCCGCACTGCAACTGGCCCATGACTACCGGGCTGCCCAGGACTTGAGATTTTGATCGGGAACACGGATTTGAGAACGGGACGCAAATTGGGAACAGGTTGGCTGGCGTTGCTGCTGGGCACAGCGGCTGCGATGCTGCCTGCATCGCTGTCGGCACAAGTTTCGCTGACCACGGTGGTGGACCTGGCACAGCGCAACAGCGCAACGGTACGGATTGCGCAGGCGAACGTGCAGAAGGCGCAGGCGGGACTGTCGGAAAGCAAGGACGCGGTGATTCCCTCGGTGCAGTTTGCGACGGGGTTGCCGACGTTTCCGGAGGTGGGCTTTACCGGGTCGCCGCCGTCGGTCTGGACGGCCACGGTGCAGTCGCTGATCTTCGGTATTCCGCAGAAGCGGTATATCGACGCGGCACGTTTTGGCTTGCAGGCTGCAACGGCGAACCTGAAGGCGGCACGACAGCAGGTGGCTCTGGACGCCTCGGTTGCCTACATTGAGCTGGACACGGTGAACCGCGAGCTGGATGCTGCCCACGAGCAGGAAGGCTATGCCAACCGCCTGGTGGCGATTGAGCAGGAGCGATCCGAGGCGGGCGTGGACCCGCTGAGCGAGTTGCTGCAGGCCCAACTGACGGCGGCGCAGGTAAAGCTGGCGCGCATTCGCCTGGAGGCGCGTGCGGGCACGCTCGCCACGCAGATTGCGGCGTTGACAGGGCTGCCGGTGGGGTCGATTACGCCGGACACCAAGAGCATTCCTGAGATTCCGAAACTGAGCGGAGACCCGCCGGACCATAATACGGGCGAGATTCGCGCGGCGCAGTTGCTGGCGCTCGCCAAGAGCGAGCAGGCGAGAGGTGACAAGGAGATCAACTATTTTCCGCAGTTGAGCTTCTTTGCGCAGTACAACCGCAATACGACGCTGCTGAACGATGTGAACTCGTTCTTTGCCAGACCGCTGCCGGCGAACAACTTCAGTTCCGGCATTGCGATCCAGGTGCCGCTGTTTGACATGGGGCATCGCGCCAAGGCGCGCGAGACGGCCGCGGATGCGCTGCGCGCCACCGTGGAGGCCGAGGCAGCGCAGCGGCAGAACGATGTGCAGATTGCGCAGCTGAACGGCACGCTGCGCGAACTGGATGCGCTGGCGGAGGTGGCCACGCTGAAGCAGCAGATTGCTGCCGAACAGCTGAAGACGGTGGTGACGCAGCTGGAGTTTGGAAATGGAGCCGGCGCGGGCCCCGGCGCTGCTCCGCAACTGTCGCCGAAGGCGGAGCAACTGGCACGGATTGATGCGAGCCAGAGGCTGGAAGACTCACTGGATACAGGCTTTAACCTATCGAAGGCGCGGCTGAATCTGCTTCATGCGCTGGGACATATCGACGACTGGTTGCAGGAGCTGCACGCGAAGTAAGACGGTAAACGTCATTATTCTGCCTGAAATAGTACCGGAATGATAAAATTGAGGGGATGTCTATGCCTCTGAAAACGCTGTTTCTGAACCCGCCTTCGTTTGAGAATTTCGACGGTGGAGCGAGTTCGCGCTGGCCTGCAACGCGCGAGATTGAGTCCTACTGGTACCCGGTGTGGCTGACGTATCCGGCTGGTCTGCTGGAAGGCTCGCGCCTGCTGGATGCCCCGCCCCATCACGTCTCGGCGGCCGAAACGATCGAGATCTGCAAGGCGTACGAGTTCCTTGTGCTGTTCACCTCGACGGTGGGCTGGGAGGGCGATCAGCGGCTGGCGGAAGCCATCAAGGCAGCGAACCCCTCGATTCGCATTGCGTTTGTGGGGCCTCCGGTGACAACCTCGCCGGACAAGGCACTGAACGAGTGCTCGGTGCTGGACTTTATCTGCCGGCGCGAGTTTGACTACGCGGTGGTGGAGTTTGCGCAGGGCAAGCCGCTGAACGAGATTCTTGGCATCAGCTACAAGCAGGACGGCAAGGTTATCCACAATCCGGATCGCCCGCAGGTGGAAGATCTGGACGCGATGCCGTGGGCCACGAAGATCTACAAGCGCGACCTGGATGTGACGCGCTACAACGTGCCCTTCCTGCTGCACCCGTATATCGCGCTTTACTCAACGCGCGGCTGCCCGGCGCAGTGCACCTTCTGCCTGTGGCCGCAGACGCTGAGCGGACATGCGTGGCGCAAGCGCTCCACGGATGACGTGGCGGCGGAGCTGGCGTGGGCAAAGCAGAATTTCCCGGATGTGAAGGAGTACTTCTTCGACGACGATACCTTCAACATCCAGAAGCAGCGCACGATTGAGCTGTGCGAAAAGCTGAAGCCGCTGGGCCTGACGTGGAGCTGCACCTCGCGCGTGACCACGGATCGCGAGACGCTGAAGGCGATGAAGGAAGCCGGTTGCCGGCTGCTGATTGTGGGCTTCGAGTCGGGCGACCCGCAGATCCTGAAGAACATCAAGAAGGGCGCAACGGTGGAGCGCGCGCGGGCGTTTGCGAAGGATTGCCACGATCTGGGCCTGACGATCCACGGCGACTTTATTCTTGGACTGCCGGGCGAGACGAAGGAGTCGATCCGCAACACGATCAACTTCGCCAAGTCGCTGGATGTGGAGACGATTCAGGTGTCTATCGCGCATGCGTATCCGGGAACGGAGTTCTACGAGTACGCGAAGACGAACGGCTTTATTGTGAACACGGCGGCGATGAGCGATGAGGGCGGCCACCAGATGGCGCACATCGAGTATCCCGGCCTGCCGACCGATTACGTGCTGGAGATGGTGCACCGCTTCTACGACGAGTACTACTTCCGTCCGAAGGCCGCATTCCGCGTGATCTGGAAGGCAATTGTGAATCGCGACCTGCCCAGGCTCTACGTGGAGGCCAAGTCCTTCCTGAAGCTGCGCGCACAGCGCAACAAGATGGTGAAGCAGGCGCGCAACCGCCAGACCGATTCGCAAACCGCGGTGAAAGCGGGCGCGTAAGGCGATTCATTTCAGTTCCACCGAGGGCGACGCGATGCGTTCGCCCTCCTTTTCTTTCCGGCAGTACAAAGGACGTAAAAGACGGGAATGGCGCACCACAGACTTTCGCCACGACAATATCTGATCTTGGGACTGGTGGCCCTGTGCGCGCCGCTGGGCGACACGTGCCTGTCGCGCGGGATGACGAGCCTGCCGCCGATCTCACTGGCGCACCCGGCGACGCTGATCGCTGCTGTGTTTACGCCGTGGATTGCGGTGGGGATTGCCCTGCTGATTGGCTTTTTTGCGAGCTATCTGACGGCGCTGTCGTGGGCCGATTTGACGTTTGTGCTTCCGGCGACGGCGTTCGGCAATGTGATTGTGGCCTTCCTGTCGCGCTTCTGGCTGCATGAACCCATCTCCTTTCTGCGCTGGACGGGAATTGTGCTGATTACGATTGGCGTTGGCTTTGTGGCGAATGGGCCATCGCTGACGGAGCGCCCTGTGGAGACAGCGAGTGCCGCAGCGGAAGCGGAGCGGTTGGAAGAGGAGAAGGTGGGATGATGATTGCCGATTCCACTGCGCATGTGGGGCCGTGGGCCGCGGCAGCGATGATTGCCGCGATTATCCTGAGCTCGACGACGGGCGAAGTGCTGACCGCTGCCGCAATGAAGTCCATTGGCGACCTGGATGAGATACGGGCGCGCGCGGGTATGAAGGGCGCGATTCACGCGGTGGTGACGTGTCCGAAGTTCTTTGCCGGGGTTGGCTTTCTGGCGCTGGCTTTCTTTGCGCTGCTGTTTGCGCTGAATCATCTGAATTTGAGCCTGGTGGCTCCGGCCTCCGCATCGCTGACGCTGGTGACGAACGCGATTGCGGCGAAGTTCTTTCTGCACGAAAACGTGGACCGGCGGCGCTGGACAGCGGCCGTTCTGGTTTGCATTGGAGTGTATTTTCTGGCGCACTAGGAAGCGCGCAACAGCACTGCTATCCGATCCAGCGCATGATCCCCTGGGGCTTGAGGTCGGGGACGAGGAAGGCGTGCGGCGAGCCGACGCCTGCGCATAGTGCTTCCGCGGCAAGGTGACCGGAGCGCGCGGCACTCTCCATGGTGGACGGCCAGCCGGTGGCGATCCAGTCGCCCGCGAGGAAGCAGTTTGGCCATGGGGAGACGGCGGTGGGGCGAGCGGCGTCGATGCCCGGAGGCACTCCGAAGGTGGCGCGCACTTCCTTGATGAGTGCGGCCTTTTGGAGCTTTGCGGATGCGACCGCGGGAAAGAAGTCGGCCAGTTCCCTCACCGACTGATCAATGGCCTGCTCGCGGGACAATGCGGCGAAGGCACGCGACGCGCTGATGACGAGCTCGACGTAACTGCCCTGCAGGTTGCGCCACGGCTGCAGACGGCCCTTGTTGTACATCCAGTGAATCTCGCGGTCGAGAAGGACGGCTTGGTCGAGCGTGGTGATTTCGCGATCGAACCAGAGATGCACGCTGCAGATGGGCCAGTGCTGGTGCTGCTGAATCTGCGCCATGAGTTGCGCAACGCCCGGCGCCGGCGGCAGGTGTGGGATCAACCTGGCAGCGGCCTCAAAGGGCAACGCAATCACGAGGAAGTCCGATGCGATGGCGCCGGTGCGCGTGGTCAGTGTCCACTGCGCGGTCGCTGGATCGAAGCCGGCGGATTCCACGTTGGTGTTGAGCAGAACGTAGGCTCCACGCTGCTCAAGGAACTGCTGCGCGCCGGAGTAGAGCTGGCTGAGCGGCACGGTGCTCATGCCCATGCTGCCTGCGTGGGCGGAGTTCATGAACAGCTCGCGGATGACTTTGGCGGCGTAGGGCAAGGCGATGCAGTCGAGATCCGCATTGAGCGCGCTGGCGATGACGAGACGCCAGAAGCGGTCGAGCGCGCCTTGCGTCTGGCCATTGCGCCGCAGCCAGACGCCGAGGCTTTCGGTGGAGTCCGGCGGAATGGGCCGCATGAGTGCGCGGAAGGCGCGGGCGACCGCGAGCTTATCGGCGAGCGTGAAGGCTTTGGCCGACAGGAGACGCGGCAGACCGTGGAGCGGAGCGGGCAGGATGGATGGACCGAGAGGCGACTGGCGACCGCCGGGCTCGATCATGGTCATATCTGTGGTCCAGTGGATGCGATCAGCGACGCCGGCACGCTGGTAGAAGCCGATGAGATTGGTGCAGCAGCCGAAGAGCACATGCTGGCAGTTGTCGATGACTTCCTCGACGCCGGGATGGAGGTAGGAAGAGGCTCGTCCGCCGAGATAGCCGCGGCGCTCGACGAGCTGCACGCGGAAGCCAGCTTCAGCCAAGGCGCAGGCGGCGCTCATGCCGGCGACACCGCCTCCGACGACGGTGACGGTGCGGGGCGGATTTTGCGAGGCTGCGGACAATGGGACCTCAGATTGCGAAGAGTTGAGCGGTGCGGATGCGCCTGGGAGAATCTTATCGAAAGAGGCGCACGACGGCCATGCGCATCATGCCGACGGCGAGGATGGCGAGCTTGTGTACGAGAGGCACGCTGGCGCGGCGCGAGAAGACATCGTAGTTGGCACGACGGATGCGGACGAGCAGCGCGTGATAGATGGTGACGAGAACCCAAAGCGCTGGGCGGCTTTCGCGGTCGATGAGCGGCAGCAGTTTTTTGGCGGACTGATAGTATTGCTCGGCACGCTCCGCGATAGCGGCAAGAAGTGCGCGCTCGGCCAGCGTGGGCGGCGCGGCGGGGTACCGCTGCAGGAGCGCCTGCAGCGGTACGTTGTGCGCCGCGAGATCTTCGAGCGGCAGGTAGACGCGCTTGCGTGCGGCGTCTTCCGCAACGTCGCGCAGAATGTTCGTCAACTGGAAGGCGATGCCGGTTTCCTCGGCAAGCTTCTCTGCGGCGGAATCCTTGTAGCCGAAGATGCGAATGCAGACGAGACCGACGACAGAGGCCACGAGATAGCAATAGCCGTAGAGATCGGCGAAGGTGGCGTAGGTGTCCGGCGCTGCGCTGCCGGCGGACTTGAGGTCCATCGTGGTTCCGGCGACGAGCTCGTCGAGGAGCGTGAGCGGAATGGCAAAGCGCTGCGTGGCATCGCGCACGGCAAAGAAGACAGGATCGCTGGTGGGAGCGCCCTGGCAGACGGCGCGCCAGTCGGAAAGCCAGGCATCCAGCTGGCGACGGCGCTCCTGGTGCGGAAGTGATTCGTCGTCAGCGAGGTCGTCAGCCTTGCGCATGAAGGCGTAGATGGCGCAGATGGCGTTCTTGCGCGCCGCAGGCAGAGCGATGAAGGCGTAATAGAAGTTCTTCGCTTCGCGTTTTGCGATGGCGCAGCAGGCTGCGTAGGCCTCATCCAATGTGAGTGCTTGGGTCAAGCCGCCTTCCCTGTAGAAGCTGTGCTGAGGCGAAGAAACGGAAGCGCCTTGCCGCTGACGGCGCGCATGGCAAGCGCCAGCTTGGTGCGTTTGGAGATGGCAGGGCGCGCGGAGAGCACATCGTAGTTCTGCTGCTGTATGGCGCGCAGAATTGCGAGACCGCCGCGGCTGAAGAGGTCGAGATCGACGGCGAGGTCGCGATCCACCCGGCCGATAAGCGGCAGGCCTTCAAGGAATAGATTGCGCGCGAAGTCCACTTCGTATTGGAGCAGGGCGCGGAACTCCGGCGTGGCGACGCCGCTAGCGATGGTTTGCTCGGTTACGCCGAAGCGCTGCATGTCGTCCTGCGGAAGATAGATGCGTCCCTTGGGATAGTCCACGCGGACATCCTGCCAGAAGTTGGCGAGCTGAAGGGCGGAACAGGTGGCATCAGAGAAGCGGAAGCGCTCCTCGTCGGCATAGCCGCATGCATACAGAACGAGGCGGCCGACAGGATTAGCCGAGTAGCGGCAATAGTCCAGGAGCTGCTGCATGTTCTGATAGCGCGTGACGGTCTGGTCCTGACGAAAGGCTACGAGCAGATCCGCGAAGGGCTCCCTGGGAATAGAACAGGCACGAATGGTCTCAGCGAGTGCAACGAAGACGGGATGACGAGCGCGGCCCGCATAGCAGGCATCGAGTTCGCGCTCCCACAGGTCGAGCAGGGCCAGCGAAAGCGTGGTGTCGCCGACCTCGTCGCCAAGGTCGTCTGAGACGCGGCAGTAGGCGTAGATGGCGTGGAAGTGCGGGCGCAGCGCCTTAGGCAGAAACCACGAAGCGACGTGGAAGTTTTCGTAATGCGACTCCGCCAGCTGACGGCACCAGGCGCGGGCCTGCTCAAGCGTGGGGGCGGTCTGCGGCATGCGGTAAGACGCAGGCAGCGCGGCCCAGGCGCGCTCCAGGAGCGCCTCTTGATCGGCGGGCTGTGTGGCGGTGGTCATTGGGAGCCTCAGGGGACGATTGCGGTCTTGATCTCAGTGCTGCGCTTCATCAGCTTCTCAAAGACGCGATTGAGCTCATAGAGATGCGCATGGCCGGTGATAAAGGCGCTGGCCTGGAAGCGGCCGCCCGCGATGAGATCGAGCGCCTTGCGGCAGATGGCCGGCGTGTGATGGAAGGTGGCGCGCAGGGTGATGTCGCTATAGTGGATGCGATTGGTGTCGAGCGTGACCTTGGTGCCGAGCGCGCAACCGCCGAAGAAGTTGACGGTGCCGCCTTTGCGGACCATCTCGACGGCCTCCTCCCAGGTTTCGGGGATGCCGACGGCCTCGATGGCGATGTCGACGCCGCGGTCTCGGTGCGTGAGCGCGCGCGTGTCATGAATGGCCTTGCGGATGCTGGAGGCCTGCACGACATGGGCTGCGCCGAGCTGGCGCGCGGCTTCAACCTGGCCGTCGTGCTTGACAACAGCGATGACCTCACAGCCGGCAAGCGCTGCTACGTGGAGGATCATGAGGCCTAGCGGGCCGCCGCCGATGATGGCGACCGTATCGCCCGGGCGCGGGTGCGAGTCCTCAAAACCGTGGACGGCGCAGGCCAGCGGCTCTGTGAGCGCGGCGTGCTCCAGGGGCACATGATCGGGGATGCGCAGGGTGTTCTTGGCGACGATGCGCGCGGGGATGCGGATGAACTCCGCGTAGGCTCCGTTGTTGAAGAGCAGATCGTCGCAGAGGTTCTCCTGCCCGCGCTCGCAGAAATAGCAATGGCCGCAGGGCGCGGAGTTGAGAGCTACGACGCGGTCGCCGGGGGCAAAGCCGGTTACTCCCTCGCCAGCCTGCACGACGGTGCCGGCCAACTCGTGGCCGAAGAGCGCGGGGGGTACGATCATGCGCGCGTGGTAGCCGCGGCGAAAGACTTTGAGGTCAGTGCCGCAGGTAAGCGCCGCACCGACACGAACGATCAACTCGCCCGGCCCGACTTCAGGAACCGGAACGCTTTCTATGCGAATGTCCTCGCGTCCGTGGAGGACCGCGGCCCTCATGGTTGTCGCCATCAGGTGCCTCCTAATCTGCTCCAGCGCCAAGCACAGGCTCAATCATAATCTTCATGGAGTCTGCCTTGGGGTGCGAAGCTACCTCAATTGCCGGGACCGCATCCTCCAGGGAGAAGCGGTGCGAAATGAGCTGCGTGAGATCGAATCCGTTGCGATAGCCGTCGAAGACCAGGCTGGTTACTTCCCCCAGAATATCGAAGGACGAGGAGTAGGAACCGAGGAGAGTCTTCTCATCCATGCAGACGACGGCCGGATCGATGGCGACCTCAGTGTGCTGCGTCTGCGCGAAGAACATCACCTTGCCTCCGGGGCGGGCTGCATCCATGGCGGTGCGGATGAGTGCGGTGCCGCCGACAGCCAGCACGACAGCATCTGCGCCGCGGCCTTCGGTTTCCGCCAGAACACGGCTGACCACATCCTCCGTTCCGGCGTGGATGGGATGGCTGAGGCCAAATCGCGCGGCGATGGCATGACGCTCGGGGTAGAGATCGGAGGTGAGCACCTTGGCGCCAGTGCGATGCGCGAGCGCGGCATGCATAAGGCCAATGGGCCCCTGCCCGATGACCAGAACCGTGTCGTCGGACGCGAGGTTGAGCAGCTTTACGCCCTTGAGTACGGTATTCACCGGCTCTACAAAGGCGGCCTGCTCAAAGGGAACCTCGTTGGGAATGCGGACGACGCCACCGCCGGCGACGACCCAGTCCATCACCCGAATATACTCCGCAAAACCGCCGCCGGAGGGCTCAAATCCCGCGGTGACGCCGACTTTCTTGTAAAGCGAGCATTGGGCGGGGGTTCCTTTGCGGCAGTAATAGCAATGGCGGCAGGGGACGTGATGGAAGACCATGACTCGGTCGCCGAGGGAGAAATGGCTGACTCCCTGGCCGACGGCGACGATGGTTCCGGCCATCTCATGCCCGAAGATGCGGGGCGCGGAGTGCGAGCCGGTGTGGATCTTTTTCAGGTCAGTGCCGCAGATGCCGCAGGTGGCAATCTGAACGAGCAGTTCGCCGGGACCGATCTGAGGGACAGGAACGGTTTCCACGCGCATGTCATTCACGCCGCGATAGACGGCAGCGCGCATGGTGGCGGGAATCGGTTGCTGAGTGCGATATTCAGTGCCTGAAACCTGGGTAGCCATTCCGTTTCCTGATGTGACCTCGTTCATCGAGAAAATCGAGCAGCGACTCCGCGATACCCTGGGAAGCCCTTTTGCTATTTTCGCCCATCCGAAGCAATGCGGGCCAGTACCAAGGACGCAACAACGCGAAAAGAACAAAACGCGTCATGAGAAACTTGCCCGCGGGCGAGAGAAAGCGGTTCAAATCCGGCAGATTGTCGGTAAGACCGTCACTGACGGCCTTGATGCAATAGAACGGGATGTCGCGCATGGCGGCGACCCGGGCGACGGCAGCTGCTTCCATGTCGACCAGGCTGGCTGCATAGGTGGCGGCAAAGCGGCGCTTCTCCTGCTCATTGGCAACCCGGGGGCTGGTGACCAGCCATCGCTCCTGCTGCCAGGCCGCTGCCTGGAAACGCTCGCCGGTGCGGGAGTCGATGACGCCGGAGACGCGATGGGTGGTGCCGGGGGCGATGTTCTGCGTGAGAGCGCCGACCCAGCCGACGGAGAGAACCACCTGGATGGGCCCGGATTGCTCCACCTGAGCGAAGGCGCGCATGGCGGCGGACTGGCCTGCGCCTGCACAGGCGGCGATCCACTCGCCTTCGTCAAAGCGCCAGGTCCAGAGATCGACACCATTGCTGTGCTGATGGCGCCAGTGGCGCACCAGCGGCTTGAGCTCGCCGGGCATGGCGGCAATGATGGCGGTGCGCGTCATAGGTGCGGAGGCGCGTAGCCCTGGGCGCGGAACCACTCGATGGCGGCGCGCATGGCCGGGTAGACGGGAACGATGCGAAAGCCGAGCTCCTGCTGGGCTCGGGCGCTGGAGGCGAACATCTTTTTACGGCCCATGCGGACTTCTTCGACGGTGGCACGGGGCTCATGGCCGCGGATGTGGCCGGTGAGCCACTCCTCAAAGAAGGCGTAGGTGACCGCGACGGGGTACGGGATGCGGACCGTTGGCGATGGAATGCCGGTGATGGCCGACATCTTGTCGAGGATCTGCTTGAGGGTGAGGTTTTCTCCGCCCAGGATGTAGCGGCGACCGGGCTGACCGACGGTGAGCGCGGCGACGTGGGTGCGGGCGACCTCGGCGACATCGACCAGGTTGAGGCCGGTATCCATGTAGGCCGGGAAGCGGCCGTTGAGAAAGTCGACGAAGATGCGGCCGGTGGGCGTGGGCTTCCAGTCGTTGGGGCCGATGGGCGTGGTGGGATTGAGGATGATGACCTGCTGGCCGTCCTGCGCAGCGGCGATGGCATGCTGCTCGGCGAGGAACTTGGAGCGCTTGTAATGGCCCACCATGTCGTCGAGGGAGACGGGCGTGTCCTCATTGATGACGATGCCGTCGGTACGGAAGTGCATGGTGGCAACGCTGGAGGTGTAGACGAAGCGAGGTACCCCCGCCTCTCGCGCTAGGCGCAACAGATCGCGGGTTCCGTCGACGTTGACGTGATACATCGACATGGGATCGCGAATCCAGAGGCGGTAGTCGGCGGCTACATGCATGACGGCATCGCAGCCGCGAAGGGCGGGTGCGAAGGACTCAGGATGCGCGAGATCGCCGACGACGGTTTCGCCGGGGATGCCTTCAAGATTTTTGAGGTTGCTGGTTTTGCGGGCCAGCATGACGAGATTCGCGCCCTCGGCGGCAAGGGCCCTGGCAACGTGATATCCAACGAATCCTGTGGCGCCGGTAAGAAAGACTTTCATAGACAAGCGGAGTCAACGGTGGATCGCGAGTTGTGGAAGCAGACAGGGCTCAAAAGAAGAATGACGAAGACAGTGCACGGCAACGGCACCCGGGAAGCGCGGAAGATCCGCTGACTCCGCTCCCTTTCTACTCCAGCGCATCCGGGTGCAGTGCGATGTTCTTTTCGCCAGCGGCTTTTTTCTCGTTGTAGCTCCGGACCCAGTCCTCCCAGTGCTTTCCGGCGGCGCGGTCCTTGCCGGTGAACTCAAGGCGGGCAATCCGGTCGTAGGTCACCCTGCGTTTTCCGTCCACGTTGGCCACGAAGAACTGCAGGTAGGAGTCAGCGAGGGTAGAGCCGGTGTGGCGGTTGAAGATGTACGCCTCCATGCGCTCGCCGCTCTTGAGCGTGAGGGTAACATCGCCGCGATAGTCAAAGGCCTTTTCAAGGGCCAGGCGGACGTCCTCGTCGCTGGCCATCTGGGGCACCCAGCCCTCCAGCTTTTCGTGTTCAGATCCCGGCGCGAGTTCCAGCGCTTCGACCTGCTCGAGTGTGTACTTGGCCACTTCCGCGGTCATGCGTTGGTCTCCTCAAGGGTGCGGGATGAGTTTTCAATCTGGACGAGCGAAGCCGGGCCGTGCGGAACAGGCTCGTTGAGCAGCTTGAGCGCATGCGTATCCTTGTACTTGCTGAAGGTGCCGCGCACCATGGCCCAGAAGCCGGAGAGCGAACCGAAGCCGTCCATGACAGCCGTGGGCTCATAGCCGCAACTGACCATGCAGTTGGCGCACTTGGGATTGCCGCTGGCTGTGCCGTACTCTTCCCACTGGGTGGTTTCGAGCAGCTCCTTGAAGCTCTCCGCGTAGCCGTCCTGCAGCAGGTAGCAGGGACGCTGCCAGCCGAAGATGTTGTAGGCGGGCGAGCCCCAGGGGGTGCACTCGTACTTGCGGTCGCCCATGAGGAACTCGAGGAAGAGGGGCGACATGTTGAACTTCCAGTTTGGCTTGCGGTTGGAGAGGATGGCGCGGAAGAGACGGCGCACTCGGGCACGGCCGAGAAAGCGATTCTGGTCGGGCGCCTTCTCATAGCTGTAGCCGGGCGAAAGCACGACGCCCTCGACGCCCATATCCATGACTTCATCAAAGAAAGCCCGGACGCCGTTCGGGTCAGTGCCATCAAAGAACGTGGCGTTGGTGGTGACGCGGAAGCCGCGCTTAACCGCTTCCTTGATGCCCTCAACGGCAAGGTCGTAGCCGCCCTCGCGGCAGACGGAGAAGTCGTGGTGCTCGCGCTGGCCGTCGAGATGCACGGAGAAGGTGAGGTACTTGGAGGGCTTGAACTCCGGCAGGCGACGCTTGAGCTCGAGCGCGTTGGTACAGAGGTAGATGTACTTTTTGCGCGCGATGAGTCCGTTGACGATCTCGACGATCTGCGGGTGGAGCAGCGGCTCGCCACCGGGGATGGAGACCATGGGCGCACCACACTCCTCGACGGCCGCGAAGCACTCCTCAGGGGTAAGCATCCGCTTGAGCACGTGCGGCGGATACTGCACCTTGCCGCAACCGGCGCAGGCAAGATTGCAGCGGAAGAGCGGCTCAAGCATGAGCACAAGCGGGTAGCGCTTGTTGCCGGCAAGGCGCTTCTTCAGCACGTAGGTGGCAACCGTCCACATCTGGGAGATCGGAACAGCCATATATCAGTCAATCCTCCGGCGCAGCATTCCTGTTCTTATCAGGATACTGCGGTGAGTCAAAATTCCCTGCAAAGTTGCGTCAACGCATGGGCTGCCGCAACGCGTTCTTACGTTGTGCCGATTGCGGGCGGTGCCCGCTGCGCGCACAGTCTTCGGCACTAGGCAGCGCGCTCCATGGCCCGCTTGTACGTGGTGAGCGCCAGCAGCGGGAAGTAATGGCGATACATGTGATAGGCAAGGTAAAACACACGCGGAAAACCGGTTCCCGTATAGATGGCCTGACGGGTAACGCCGGTGCCGGTGGATTCATCCCAGCCGCCCTCTGCGTTCTGATATGTGAGCAGCCAGCGAATTCCCTTGGCGATGGAGTCGGAACGGTCATCGCCCGCCGCGAGAAGGCCGAGCAGCGCCCAGGCCGTTTGCGACGGCGTACTGGGACCGACCCCACGCGTATTGGGATCATCGTAACTGCCGCAGGTTTCTCCCCATCCGCCGTCGGGATTCTGCACCATGCGAATCCACTCGGCGGCCTGCTGCACCTGCGGCTCAAGATGGTCGACGCCGATGGCCTCAAGCCCACGCAGGACGAGGAAGGTTCCGTAGATGTAGTTGACTCCCCAGCGGCCGAACCAGCTTCCGTCCGGCTCCTGCTCTGAGAAGATGAACTTGATGGCCCTGGCGACACGCTTGTCGTCGCGGGTGAAGCCGAAGTTGGCCAGCATTTCAAGAATACGTCCAGTAATGTCTACGGTTGGCGGATCGAGCATGGCGTTGTGATCCGCGAACGGGATGTACTGGAAGATCATCTTGGTATTGTCTTTGTCGAAGCTGCCCCAGCCGCCATTGCGGCACTGCATGGCAAACTCCCAGTCGATGGCCCGCTGCGTCACCTCATACTGGTAGCGCTCGCGCGGATTGTCGACCTTGTTGAGGGCGAGGAGGACCTGCGCGGTGTCATCTGTGTCCGGGTAGAACTCGTTGTTGAACTCGAAGTACCAGCCGCCAGGCTCGGTTCCGGGCACCTTGACGGCCCAGTCGCCCTTGTGGCGCACTTCCTTGGAGAGCAGCCAGTCGGCAGCCTTGATCATGCGGGGATCGTTGCGGGGAACGCCTGCCTCGCCTAGCGCATAGACGACCTGCGCGGTGTCCCAGACGGGAGAGACGCAAGGCTGCATGCGGAAGGTCGGCTCGGGCACCTCCGGCGTGGCCTCCTGCTCGATGCCGAGCTTTTCGAACTCGTCGCGTGCGCGAATGACCTGCGGATCATCCTCAGAGTAGCCGAGGCAGCGCAACGCGATGATGGCGTTGAGCATGGCGGGATAGATGGCGCCAAGGCCGTCGGTCATCTCAAAGCGCTCAAGCATCCACTTCTCGGCATACTTGAGGGCCAGCTTGCGCAAGGGGCGGATATGCACGGCTTCCGCCAGGTGCATCGTGCGATCCACAACGATAAAGAAGTTGCGCCACGAGAACAGCGACTTGCGATTGAGACGCAGACGAAGATTGGAGTTGGCGCGGCCGCCCACGAAAAGCTCGTCAATTGCCTGCTCCGGCGGAATCTTCTTGAAGGGCTTCTTGGCGTAGATGATGGCCAGCGGCACAAGAATCGATCGCGACCAGGACGAGATCTCGTAAATGTTGAAATAGAACCACTTGGGGAAAAGAACAATCTCAGGCGGAATGGCCGGGACGGCGTCGTAGTCGTACTGGCCCAGAGCGCAGAGATACATCTTGGTGAAGGTGTTGCACTCCACAACGCCGCCGTGCGCCAGAATCCACGCGCGCGACTTTGCGAGGCGCGGATCATCCGCGGCGAGACCCATCAACTTGGCCGAGAAATAGCACTTTACAGAGAGGGAGATGTTGCCGGGGCCGCCGGGATAGATGCTCCAGCTGCCATCCTCGTTCTGGTAGCGCATCATCTCAGTAAATGCGCGCTTCAGACGGCCGGGATCGCCGCTCTCAAGCAGCGTGTGCAGGAAGATGTAATCCGCCTCCAGCATGGAGTCGGCCTCAAGCTCGCCGCACCAGTAGCCTTCAGGATGTTGCTGGGAGAGCAGATACTCCCGGGAGCGGAGAATCGCCGACTCGACGTCTGCCATATCGGCATCGATCCGTCCAAATTTCGGCGCTGTCGATACCGTCTTCCCCTGCTGTACGCTCATGCGATTCAGAATGCCTCAGATTGTGTAAAAACCATAAATGCCCGGCGACGGACAGCGCACACTGCAGCCGCCCTTACTGTACCTGATCGCCGGGAAAGCACAAGTGATTCAATTTGTGTGTGTACCTCAGGCTCCAGAGGGCAGCCATGCCGCCGGGAACCGCAACTCTGCCCTACTGCACCGGGATTGGCTCGGAATCCCCCGCCCCGCCGATGGCCTGAACAATCTCGGGCGGAAGGCCAAAGCGGACATTCTCCGGCATGACCTCTACTTCTTCGACGCCGGAAAAGCCATTTTGACGCAGGTAATTCACCACGCCCTCCACCAGAATTTCTGGAGCAGAAGCGCCCGCAGTCACCGCCACGGTATTGATGCCCTTGAGCCATTCAGGATTGATAGCCTGCGAATTATCAATGAGATAGCCAACGGTTCCGAGATTGCGGGAGACTTCAACCAGGCGGTTGGAGTTGGAGCTATTGGTGGAACCGACGACCAGCACGAGTTCCGCGCTGTGGGCCACGTTACGCACCGCCACCTGGCGATTCTCCGTGGCGTAGCAGATGTCCTGCGAATGCGGGCCGGCGATGTTCGGAAACTTGACCTTGAGGGCGTGAATGATGTCGCGCGCTTCGTCCAGGCTGAGGGTGGTCTGGGTAAGGTAGGCCACGCGATCCGGGTCCGGAACCTGGAGAGCTTCCACTTCTGCCACATTCGAAACGACTTGCGTTACCTGGGGTGCCTCGCCAAGGGTGCCCTCGATCTCGTCGTGGTCGCGGTGGCCGATGAGGACGAGCGAGTAGCCCTGCTTGGCAAACTTGACGGCCTCAATGTGCACCTTGGTGACGAGGGGGCAGGTGGCGTCGATCACCTTGAGGTGGCGCGCCTTGCTGGCTTCGCGAACGGCGGGCGAGACTCCGTGGGCAGAATAGATGACGCGCTGACCGTCCGGGACCTCTTCGATTTCGTGAACGAAGATGGCGCCCTTCTCTGCCAACTCACTGACGACATAGCGATTATGGACGATCTCACGGCGAACGTAGATGGGCGCGCCAAAGGTTTCAAGGGCGATCTTCACGATGTCGATGGCGCGCACCACACCGGCGCAAAAGCCGCGCGGCTTGAGCAGCAGAACCCGCTTCTGCGTTGGGGAAGAACCAGTTTCGTTACCGCTGGAGGTGGGGTTGAGGACAGTCGTAGTCACACTGTCAGTATATCAATCGGCATGCTGAAGAGATAGCAAAGAATAGGCGGGGAACATTGGGCCGCAATGCGGGAGAGGACCGGAAAGCGGGTCCGGATGGAGCGGCGGAGCGATACGCAAAATGCCTCTTTTTCCACATGCTTAAGTTCTGTTTGTTGTGAGAGTGTTGGAACGATGATGACGGCGGAGATTCCCAACATTACGCTGCAGGAGATTCGGGGCAGCCTTCTGGCGATTCCGGCCTTTGTGCCGGCGATGGTGTGCACGGGCTATCTGACGGCGTGGGCTACAAATCTGCACAACTTTCGGCAGCGGTCGCTGGTGGAGCGACTCTTCTGGAGCTTGCCGCTTTCACTGGGCGTTTCGACGATTGGCGCGTACTGGATTGGCAGGTTTCTCTCGCTGAATGCTGTGGTGGCTGTGTTTGCTGCAAGTGCGCTGGCGTGCCTGGCGCTGCTGGCCTGGGAATGGCGCGAACGAAGGCGGCTGAATCAGCCGTGGGTGATTGGCTTCCGACCGCTGGGCAGCACAGCACTGGCGCTGGCTGTGCTGTGGGTCGCGGTCGCCATTCTATCGCTGGTGGACTGGCAGAACGGGAAAGAACTGTATCTGAGCCTTACGGTGTTTGACCATAGCCAGAGAGTTAACTGGACGGAAAGCATATTGCGCACCGGAATTCCTCCAGCAAATCCGTACTATCTGTACAAACATACTGCGACGATGCGGTACTACTACTTCTGGAATCTTATCTGCGCAACAATTGCCAGGATGTGGCATCTGCCGGTGCGTGCAGTTTTTATCGCCAGCTGTATATGGTCCGGCTTTTCGTTAGTTGCGATCATTGGGCTCTACCTGAAACACATTCTTCAGTCAGGCTTGCGATTGCGCAAACAGTTTCTTACCGCAATTGGACTGCTGATGGTGAGTGGGCTGGATATCTTTGTCCACCTATGGAATTTCATCTACCTGCATGTTCCACTTCCCGGCTACTCACAGGCATGGAATGTAGGCCAGGTAAGTAGCTGGTATGTCTCTCTGCTATTTGTTCCTCATCACATTGCCGCGGTGACATGCTGCATGCTCGCCTTTCTGCTTGCGTGGCAGGCTGAACAATCTGAACAGCACTGGCATAAAGCAACGATAATACTGGCCGCCGCCTGCGCAGCCAGTGCGTTTGGCACTTCCGTCTATGTTACGTTTGCATTCTTTCTCGTAATGCTGGCCTGGGCCATCTGGCAGATTGCTCGTAATCGCACGACTCATACTGCGGTCATGATGGCCATGGTAGGAATTTTCTCGGCCTTCCTGCTGGCCCCTTACCTCCAAGAACTAACTCATGACTCATCAAAGCTTCATGGTCCATCCATGTTTGGCTTTGCAGTGCGCGAAACGGTGCCAACAGAAGTCTTGCTGGACCTAAGTTTTCTCCATTCGTTTGTTTTGAACCATCCGACCTTCTCCCGTGGCTTTGCGAATCTGCTATTGCTACTTCCCGGTATCACGGTCGAATTGGGATTCTTTCTTGCAGTTCTTGGAATCTACTTAATTCCCCGCTTGCGCAGGGGCGTGGTTCTAACAAAGGCGCAAGAGGCTCTGATTTTCATCGCCGCCACATCGCTTGTCCTGACATCAATACTTCGATCCTGGGTGCTTTCGGTAAATGACTTTGGGATCCGTGGGGCTTTAATTCTGCAATTTGTCTTGCTCTTGCTCGGTTCCGAAGTCATTGCTAGCTGGAAATGCTCAGATGGGAAAACAGCGCATGGAGATTGCCGGGGGTTGCCCACTGGCACACCGTACTGGCTGCGCTCCGTTGCAGCGCTGGCGATCATTTTTGGATCAATCAGCACAATGTATCAGGCGCTAATGTTTCGCTTCACCATTCCGCTGGTGGAAAGGGCACACAAGGCGAGCGTCCATGATGAGGTGGCGGGAAATCTTTCGCACGATGTGTATATCTCGCATCTGGGTTACTCGCAATTGGATGGCGCGATTGCCCGGAATGCGGTAGTGCAGTTCAATCCAGCCCCAGCCATTGGATTTGCTATTAACGCCGATTTTCTCGGGGTCAACCGCCAGGTGGCGATTGCCAGCGATAAACCTTGGTGCGGCGCCGAGTTGGGTGGGGACCCCAGTGGTTGTCAGCCCATGGCAGCAGCCATCGATGCGCTGTATAGGGACGCCGGTGCGGAGCAGGCGCGAGAGACCTGCCGCCAGGTCGGGATTCAGTACCTGGTGGCGCGCGTGTATGACCCGGTGTGGACGGACAAGAATAGCTGGGTATGGACGCTTCAGCCCGTGGTGCAGGACGAGGAGTTTCGCGCGCTGGATTGCCGGTAACTGACACGCGCAAGTGGTCATCCTAGAATGAGCTAGATTTTCATTTCGCTCTCGCGCTGTGCTTTACATTTTCCACAGGGATTGAGTTCTGGTTGTTATGAGAGTGTGAGAACGATGATGACGGCGGAGATTCCCAACATTACGCTGCAGGAGATTCGGGGCAGTCTTCTGGCGATTCCGGCCTTTGTGCCGGCGATGGTGTGCACGGGCTATCTTACGGCGTGGGCTACAAATCTGCACAACTTTCGGCAGCGGTCGCTGGTGGAGCGACTCTTCTGGAGCTTGCCGCTTTCACTGGGCGTTTCGACGATTGGCGCGTACTGGATTGGCAGGTTTCTCTCGCTGGACGCTGTGGTGGCTGTGTTTGCTGCAAGTGCGCTGGCGTGCGTGGCGCTGCTGGCCTGGGAATGGCGCGAACGCAGGCGGCTGAATCAACCGTGGGTGATTGGCTTCCGACCGCTGGGCAGCACAGCACTGGCGCTGGCTGTGCTGTGGGTCGCGGTCGCCATTCTGTCGCTGGTGGACTGGCAGAACGGCGACAAGCTGTACATCAGTACTGTTGCTTACGACCAAAGTGCCAGGGTCGATTGGACTTATGCAGTGCTCAATACAGGGGTTCCGCCCTTTAATCCACTCTACTTATACAAGAACCCGGCACCGATGCGTTCCTACTATTTTTGGTACATAATTTGTGCCGCAACAGCACGCTTAACCTTCCTGTCTATCCGCGCAATTTTTATTGCCAGTTGTGTTTGGTCAGGGTTCTGTTTAGCTGCTATCGCCGGGCTTTATTTGAAGTATTTCCTAGACTGTGGAAACCGTTTGCGCAGGCAGTTTATTACGACTGTCTTACTGCTACTGGTGACAGGTTTGGATATTCTGGCTGCCCTATGGGAGCTCTTGTCACTGCAACGCCCATTCTCACCCGATCTAGAACACTGGTCGTTGAGTCAGATTACCAGTTGGCTAGATTCGCTTCTCTGGGTTCCACACCACATTGCAAGCCTGGTGACATGCATGCTGGCATTTTTACTGGTGTGGATAAGCGAGGAAGATGTAAGACCAGTCAAGCTACCCTTGATTCTGGCTGGCTGTGTGTCGGCTAGCGCCTTTGGAATTTCAATTTATGTTACATTCGCATTCTTCCTTACGATAGTGGCATGGACGATCTGGCAAGTCAGATATGAGCATAGTTTGCGCAAAGCATACGTATTCCTTACCGTATGCGCAGTAGCAACATTTCTCATCTTGCCTTATCTTTTGGAATTGACTCACGCAAAGTCACAAATGGATGGTGGCGGCGTCTTCACACTCGCTGTTCGCGAAATGATTCCACCAGATAAGCTCCTCGCATGGCCCATTCTGCGTAGAATCGCCGCTGATTCTCCCGCTACAGCGCGGACCTTTGCAAATTTAGTACTTTTGATTCCTGGATACATACTTGAGCTAGGGTTCTATCTCCTTGCCCTATTGATCTACACAAAAGCGAAATGGCGAGGACGGGCCCCATTCACGCATGCACACAGAACGTTAATCTTTCTAACTTTGGTGGCAATTACATTTCTATCCGTGATTCGATCCTCCGTTCTTTCGTCGAATGATTTTGGCTGGAGGGGCGCCTTAATAATGCAGTTCACCCTCCTTCTACTCGGTTCAGAACTCATTACACATTGGAGAGATACGACACGCGGACTAAGTATTACCGTTCAACGGCAGATTGCTTCCATTACTCCTGAATGGATGAGGTCGGGGGCTTCGCTTTTGATTTTTGTGGGCCTTGTAAGTACCACTTGCCAGATATTTTTACTGCGAACATATTTACCTTTACTGGAAATGCAGGAAACTAGGCTGCATGATATTGCTTTTGAACATCTTGCTCACTACAGCTACATCAACCACGTTGGCTTCTCGGAGATCGATGGGAAAATAGATCGCGGAGCGACGCTTCAGTTCAATCCCTCTCCGCTCAACCCTTATATCGCGAATACTGACCTATTGGGCGTGCATCGGCAGGTGGCGATTGCCGGCGATAAGCCCTGGTGCGGCGCGGAGCTGGGTGGGGATCCGAGTGGTTGTCAGCCAATGGCATCGGCCATCGATGCGCTATTCAAGGATGCCAGTGCGGAGGAGGCGCGACAGACTTGCCGCCAGATTGGGATTCAGTACCTGGTGGCACGCGTGTACGACCCGGTGTGGACGGACAAGAATAGCTGGGTGTGGAACCTGAAACCCGTGGTGCAGGATGAGGAGTTTCGCGCGCTGGATTGCCGGTAGGACATAGCGCGATAAAAAAGCGGACGATCAGCGACTGGCGGCGATCATCTGGGCGGCGTGCTGGAGGCTGGTCTCAGTCACCTTTGCGCCGGAGAGCATGCGTGCTACCTCGTGGGTGCGGGCGCGATCGTCGAGGACGCGGATCTGCGTCTTGGTGCGGCCGTGGTCTTCGCGCTTTTCCACGACGAGATGCTGTGAGGCGAAAGCCGCTATCTGCGGCAGGTGCGTGACGCAGAGGACCTGCTGGCCGCGGCTGAGTGCTTTGAGCTTTTGTCCGACGGCCTCTGCCGCACGTCCGCCAATGCCGATGTCGATTTCGTCGAAGACGAGCGTGCGGGGTGCGGGAGCCTTGGTCCTGGGCTTGGTTGCGGCCTCTTCCACGGTGACCTTGAGCGCAAGCATGACGCGGGACATCTCGCCGCCGGAGGCGATCTCATGCAACGGCTTGAGAGGCTCGCCGGGGTTGGTGGCGATGCGGTACTCGACCTCATCCCAGCCATGGGGAGACCAATCGGAGTCCTGCTGAGATCCGGCAACCGCGATCTGAAAGCGGACCTTCATGGCAAGAGAGTTGATCTGGTTCTCAGCCTGTTTCGCCAGCCGTGCGGCAGCGGCCTGGCGGTCGGCACTGAGGGTGGATGCTGCCAGGCGGTAGGCGGAGGCGGTGCGGTCGAGATCAGCTCGAAGCTGCTTGAGGATTTCGTCGCGGTCTTCGACTTCGGTAAGTTTGCGGGCTACGTCTTCTCCGAAGGCGATGACCTCAGCGACGGTGTGGCCGTATTTGCGCTTGAGGCGATCGAGCTGCGCGAGACGATCCTCTATCTCCGCCAGGCGCTCAGGGCTGGCGTTGATGCCTTCGGCGTAGTCGCGCACGGTGGAGCTGACGTCGCCGACGATGGCGCGGGCAGAGGCGAGTTGCTGCGCAGACTCAGCAAAGCGGGCATCGTAGCGGGCGAGTTCTTCGACGTTGCGAATGGCCGCGCGCAGGGCAGCTTCCGCAGAGGCCCCGCCTTCGTAGAGCTGATCGAAAGCTCCCATGGCAGCGGCGTAGAGTTTTTCAGCGTTGGCTAGAACGCGCTTTTCTGTCTCCAGGGCTTCGTCTTCGCCGGCTTCGAGGCGGGCAGCCTCAATCTCCTTGTGCTGGTAGGTCCAGAGATCGACCATGCGGAGGCGGTCCTGCTCCCCCTGCAGGAGGTCGTTGAGCTTTTCTCGGGCCTGGCGCCAGCGGGTGTATGCCTCTTCGACGGCGTCTGTGGAGAGGCTGGCGAAACGGTCAAGCAGGATGCGCTGCTGCGCCTGGTCGAAGCTGGAAAGCGTCTCACTTTGTGCGTGGACAAGGGCGAGTTCGGGGGCAAGCTGGCGGAGAACGGCCACGGTGGCGGGCTGGTTGTTGACGAAGACGCGGCCTTTGCCGCCGGAGAGGATTTCGCGGCGAAGAATGATATCGGCGCCTTCGGCATCGATGCCGTTTTCTTCGAGAATGCTTTCGGCTCCGGGAGTGGACTCAAAGACGCAGGAGACGACGGCCTTGTCGGCACCGTGGCGAACGACCTCTGCCGAAGCCTTGCCGCCCATGAGGAGCGCGAGGGCATCCACGAGGATGGACTTGCCTGCCCCGGTTTCGCCGGTGAGCAGGTTGAGGCCAGGGCCAAAGGTGGCGATGGCGTGATCGATGACAGCGTAGTTTTCAGCGCGTAGCTCAACCAGCATGCGTGCAGTCCGTTTCCCCGCCTGCATGTGCATGATGCGCAACGAGAATGCAAGGGGAGCCCGTGCGCAGCATAGCAGAAAGGGGGCGGGCGCGGACGGGACGAAGTGCATCGAACGCAGTGCAAGGGACCATATCAATAACTTGGAGGGGCTTATCGCGTCTGATACCGTGTTGATTGAGGTGAACGCCGATTTTTACCGCTGCTTTCGTCTTGAATTCGCCGACTGACGTGGGGGCCGCTGCACTGGGAGCGTACCTGATGCAGGGACCGAGTGCGCTGGTGGACATGCTGAGCAACATTGGGCCGGTAGCGCTGTTTGTGATGATTCTGCTGCTGTTTGCCAGCCTGTACTCGTGGACCGTGATCCTGGGCAAGATCGCCACGTTTAAGAAAGCCACGCAGGAGAGCCGGAATTTTATCCGCGCATTTCGCAAGGCGGCACGTTTGCAGGAGATTGCGGCTGTGACAGAGCACTACAAGGCGAGCCCGCTGGCACAGGTGTTTGTGGAGGTCTACGAGACCTACAAGCGGCAGACGGGGGGATCGGGGCCGCCGCGTAACCTTACGCCGCTGGAGCGCTCGGCACAGACGGCTGCGAGTGAATCGATCACGAGCCTGGAGCGCCGCATGACGTGGCTGGCGACGATTGCCGCGACCAGCCCGTTTGTGGGACTGTTCGGCACGGTGATGGGCGTGGTGGATGCATTCCATGGGCTGGGCACGGCTGGCGCGGCCACGCTGCGGGCCGTGGCGCCGGGCATCTCAGAGGCGCTGATTACGACGGCCGCGGGCCTGTTTGTAGCGGTGCCGGCGGTGGTGGCTTACAACCAGTTCACGGCGCGCATCCGGGTGTTTGCTTCCGCGACGGACGATTTTTGCCGCGAGCTGCTGAACGCGCTGGAGGAGATTCCAGTGCGCGCACCGGTTCCGCCGCGCGGCGGCGCTTCGCAGGACCCTTCCCAAGAGGTTGAACGTGGCCTTTACAAGTAACACCGGCCAGACGCGCAGCTCGCTTGCTGACATCAACATTACGCCGCTGGTGGACGTGGTGCTGGTGCTGCTGGTGATCTTTATGATCACGGCGCCTGTGTTGCAGTCGGGGATCGAGGTCTCTGTGCCAAAGACGCGCACGGTGAAGGAGATTACCGAGCAGCGGCAGGTGCTGACGATCGATCGCGATCAGCAGGTGTTCCTGGGCGATAAGCCGGTGAACATACACGATCTGGCACAGCTACTGCTGAAGCCGGGAGCGGACCCATCGCAGCAGGTGATCTATCTGCGCGCGGATGAGCGGGTACCCTTTGGCGCGTTTGCCAGCGTGATGGACGCGGTGAAGCAGGCGGGCATCACGAAGATTTCAATTGTGACGCAGCCGCTGGACACGAAGGGTCGCGCGGCAGGCGGGCAGTAATCGCCACAGAAGGACGGCTTTTAGGAACACGGACTAGGCCATGAGCAGTCTGCTGGATGGAAGCGAGCAACTGGAGCAGGAACTGGCGCCGGAACCGGTGATGCGGCCGGCGATGGGGTCCATTGTGCTCCACTCTGCGCTGGCGGCTGCGATGGTGCTGTACGGGATTGTGGGCGGGTTCTTTAAGCACAGCCTTTGGGGAGGCCCCGGCCAGGGCGGCGCGATTGAGGTGAACCTGGTGAGCAGCGCCATTCCGCTGCCCTCTACCCAGCCGGTGAACCAGAACGTGCTGGCCACGGAGACGCCGAGCCAGGCCCCGGCAGCCCCCGAGCCCAAGTCCAAGCAGGCGGTGGATGAGAACGCGATTCCGATTGCAGGCCGCGAGAGGAAGCCGCAGCGCGAGACTGCGCAGAGAGTTCCCCAGCGCCAGCCGCAACCGTTGCAGCAGAATCGCGCGAACTACGGCGAGCAGGCAGGCACGGTGATGCCGCGCTCGACACCGTCGCAGGGCTTTAGCAGCGGACAGACGACGGTGAGCAACGGCGACTTTGGCAGCATGTTTGGCTGGTACGTGGACGGCATCAATCGCAAGATGGCATCGAATAGCTTTCGCTCGATGGTGGACCCGCACACGGCGAAGGGTTCACGGGCGTTTATCTTCTTCAAGATTTACCGGGACGGGTCTGTTGGTGACGTTCAACTGCAGACGTCCAGCGGCAGTCCGACGCTGGATATGGCATGCGTGCGCGCGGCGCAGCGCGTGGATACGTTTGGGAATCTGCCGGGCGAGTATCGAGGTAGTTATCTGCAGGTGTCGTACTACTGTGAGTACTAGATGATTTTGATTGCGTCGAATTAGTATTGGGGCTGTGAGGGTTGGCGTCGGACGGTGACTTGCAGCATCCGGCCATCCGCACGCAGGCAACCCCTGATTTTTAGCAGGACCTCACCGAGGAAGGATTGCTTATCGCATGAAGTTTTGTTCCCGGTTCATCTCCCCCGCTCTCCTGCTTCTGGCAGCCATGGTCGCGATTCCCTGCACTGCGCAGGACTGGGTGCGGACAGGCTCCAATCTTGGCAATGCCGCGATCCGGCTGGCTGCCGCGGACTTTAAGCCGGTCGGCAATGATCCGCAGACGCCGGCGTTGAAGGCGGTGTTTGACGCAACGCTGTACAGCGACCTTGGCAATGCGGGCATCTTTGACCTGGTGTCGAAGAGTTTTGCGCCGCAGGCCATGCCGGGCTCGCCGCAGGAGATCAACCTGGCGCAGTGGTCGGCGGAACCGGCCAACGCGGCCATGGTGGCGTTTGGTGCGCTGTCTGCCACGAATGGCCGCCTGGTGGTGTATGGATGGCTGTTCGATACGCGCAACGCTGCCAATCCGCAGGTGCTGGGCAAGCAGTACAACGAAGTGGCCAGCGAAGAGATGGCACGAACGGTGGCGCATCGCTTTGCCGATGAGATTATTTACCGGCTGGGCGGCGGCATCAACGGCATTGCGGAGACGAAGATTTACTTTGTGAGTTCGCGGACCGGCTCAAAAGAGATCTGGGAGATGGATTATGACGGGCAGAATCAGCATCCCGTCACGCACCTGGGCAGCATCTCGCTTTCGCCGCGCATCTCACCAGATAACACTCGTCTCGCGTTTGCATCTCTGGGCCGCGAGGGATGGTCCATCCGCATGTTTTCCCTGGAACTTGGACGTCTGGTGAGCTTCCCCGCAGGAACGGTGGGAGGCTCCAACCAATCGCCTGCCTGGTCTGGGGACGGCGCGAGGGTTGCGTTCTCGTCTTCGCGCTCGGGGGACCCCGAGATTTGGATCGCTGACGCGACCGGTGGAGCGCCGCATCAGGTGACGTTCTTCAAGGGGCCGGATACCTCGCCGACTTGGAATCCCAAGACCAATGCACAGATTGCGTGGGTGAGCGGCCGCACGGGGCTGCCGCAGATTTACATCATGGACCAGGATGGATCCAATGTGCGGCGCATGACGGATGGCGGGTATGCGGTTTCGCCATCGTGGTCGCCGAGCGGACAGTTCCTGACATTCAGCTGGAATCGCAAGTACGGGCCGGGCGCGCCGGGCGGCCAGGACATCTACGTGATGGACATTGCCAGCATGCGCTGGGAGCAGTTGACGCATGACGCGGGCTCGAATGACTTCCCTTCCTGGTCACCGGACGGACGGCACATCGTGTTTGAGCGGCAGATCGGCGGGCGAACCGAGATTTGGACGATGCTGGCCGATGGAACGCAGCAGCATGCACTGACCGAAAAGGGCAACAACTTTATGCCGAACTGGAGCTGGAAGTGAGCGACGTGCGCAGAGCAAATCGTTGCAGAAGGATTCCCGGAAAGACGTAACCCTGAGATTTTTACGGCTTCATTTTTCTCTTTGCCAGAACCTCCCGCGCAATTCACTGCCGGAAGGATTCAATATTCGGCGCGCCGGCCCTGAATTTTCCATCCCAACATGGATGCCTGACCGGCCCTAACCTGAAACGTTTCCCGGCAATAGCAGGCCATCTGTTTCCCATGGAGTGGGCCGGTGTGCGAAGGATCTCGCACGAGGTCTGACGGCAGGAATAAAATGGTGATGTTGCTGAGATTTCGTTTTTGAATCTGCAGAAGGAGTTGCCCCTTGATTCGTAGCAATCGCTTCCTGGTCCCCGCTGTGGCGCTTGCAACGCTATTTGTCGTTGCAGGCTGCAAGAAGAAAGTTGTACCCACAGATCGGA
>JAJXWS010000092.1 GCA_021781495.1 Acidobacteriota bacterium
CCCCAGCCCCGTCAGCGGTTGCCCCACCCTTGTCCGCAGGACAGGGTGGGAGCCTCACCCCTGTCAACTCCAAAAACCCGCACCCCGCCTCTAACCTACTCAAAACAAAGTGAAAATTCCTGCGCTGCCCTGTGCGAACAATTTCCCACCCTTTCGCTAACCTTGAAGCATGCCGAACCACAGCCAGCAGCCAGGAGCAAAAAGCAGCAGCCAGGGGGTACCCCCACCCCCCCTGAAAATTTTGTTTTCCACAGAAAATCGTGCGAAAAAATGCGAGGTTTTATGAAACACCCGCAAAACACAGGCCTGCCCGCGCACTCCGGTTGCGCGCCGGGGTGCGTCTCTGCAACACTGGCCATGGTTTGCGGCCATGGTTCTTCACTTTCTGGTTCAGGGACGGGTACAGGGCGTTGGCTTCCGCTGGTTCGTGCAGCGCGAAGCCAGCGAGCTCGAGCTGCGCGGCTGGGTGCGCAACACTGAGGATGGCGATGTAGAAGTCGTCGCAACCGGCGACGAAGCGGATCTCGTCGAGCTGCGACACAGCCTCCATCGCGGCCCCCGCGGATGCCGCGTCGATCGCGTCATCGAGCATCTCCTCGACGATCGCGAAGCCAAAGACCTCACCGCCTTCCGCATCGAAGGTGCCTGGTAGCCCCGCGGCGCGCATCGTCCGCTCGATATAATCGATAAGGAAGCAACCTGCCCGCCTGCCGGTTCCCTTCCCGCGACAATCGCAAACAAGCCTCAAGCTGCAAATTCAGGCCAGGAGCAAGTAAACGCATGTCCGAAGCACAAAAGCAGATCAATGTCGAAGCCCTCAAGGCGCTGGTGCGCACCGTGCCCGATTTCCCCAAGCCGGGCATCCTCTTCTACGACATCACCACGCTGCTCAAAGATAAGACCGGCTTCGCGCAGTTGATTGACGCGCTCGCCGCGCATTACATCGAGCGCAAAATCGATCTCGTGCTCGGCATTGAGGCGCGTGGATTC
The DNA here is from genome assembly GCA_021781495.1 of Acidobacteriota bacterium. Taxonomy (GTDB): domain Bacteria; phylum Acidobacteriota; class Terriglobia; order Terriglobales; family Acidobacteriaceae; genus Telmatobacter. Next base: position 991 of record JAJXWS010000092.1, read on the forward strand.
ATCTTCGGTCCCGCGCTCGCCTACCGCCTCAACGCAGGCTTTGTGCCCGTGCGCAAGCCGCGCAAGCTACCCGCTCCGGTCGCTCGCGTCACCTACGACCTCGAGTACGGCTCCGACACGCTGGAGATTCACATGGACGCCATCAAGCCCGGCCAGCGCGTCGTTCTCGTCGATGACCTGCTCGCCACCGGCGGCACCATGGAGGCCACCGTCAAGCTCGTCAAGCAGCTCGGCGGAGAAATCGCCGGCCTCGCCTTTGCCGTCGAGCTCGACTTCCTCAAAGGCCGCGACCGCTTCCCCGAGCACGACGTCTTCAGCCTGCTCCACTACAACGAGTAGTCTTCTCTCCGCACGGAGCCCCTACAGTTCGCCGGCCTGCGCTCCACCCGCCGACGCACGGGCTCCCTCGTCCTTGCCATCCTGCAGCATCTGCGCATCCGCAAAGCGATAGCCCACATACACATCCGTCAGCACGTAGATCGGGTTCGACGGATCGTCTTCAATCTTCTTTCGCAGTTGCCGCACAAACGTGCGCAGATACTCCACCTCTTCGCGACAGTCCGCGCCCCACACCGCCGTCAGCAGCTTCGCATACGTCACCACGCGCCCCGCGCGGCTCATCAGGCAATGCAGAATGTCGAACTCCTTGCGCGTCAGGTGAACCATCTGGCCGCGCTTGGTCACGCTGCGCTTTGTCGGATCCAGACGGATCTCGCCAATCTCAATCGGCGCATCCTCAGCGCGCGCCGGCGCATGCACCCGCCGATGCGCCGTGCGGATGCGCGCAATCAGCTCGCGTATGCTGAACGGCTTGGTCACGTAGTCGTCTGCGCCCAGCTCCAGCGCCTCTACCTTTTCTTCCTCGCCCTCGCGCACCGTCACCATCAGGATCGGCAGCCGTGGCGCGAAGGCGCGAATGCGCCGCAGCGTCTCAATGCCGCCGATGCCGGGCATATTGATGTCCAGCAGCACAACATCAAACGTGCCGGAGTGCAGCAGTTGCAGTGCCTCCTCTCCGCGCGAGGCCTCGGAGATCTGAAAGCCGAGCTCCTGCAGCGGCGCGCGCAACGCCCTGCGAATAGCCGCTTCATCATCCACAACAAGAACACGAATTGCAGACTGGTTCATTGGGATTCCTTCTTTTGCTGCTGACTTGGAATTGCCGCGTAAAACGTGGTCCCCTCAACTTCATCGCTGTTCACCCACACATAGCCGCCGTGAATCATCGCGGCCCGCTTCGCCACGGACAGGCCAATGCCCGTCCCGGAAGCGCGATTCGATGAGGTGGAAGAGCGATAGTAGCGATCGAAGATGCGCTCGCGATCCGCCATCGGGATCACCGGCCCGTAGCTATGCACTGAGAAGATGACCTCCGACTTCTGCTCCACCGCGCGAATCGTAATCGCAGTCCCGAAGATGGAGTACTTGCAGGCATTATCAATGTACTGCGTCAGCAGCATGCTGATCAGTTCCCGGTCGCAGCACAGCATCAACCCATCGTCCGGCAAATCAATTACCAGCTTCATGCTTGCCAGCCGCTCGCGCAAACTCGCCACCACCTCGTCAATCATTGCGCCCACGTCCACCGGAACAGCATGCACCGCCACTTCGCCCGCATCCAGCCGCGCCGTGCGCAGCAGCCGCGTCGTCAGCTCGCTCAGCAGGCCCGCCTGCTCGTCAATCAACGAAACCAGATCCGCCTGCGCAGCCGACAGATGTCCCATCTCGCTCAGCCCCGAGCTCGCTGCGCGAATCGCCGTCAGCGGCGTCTTGTACGCATGTGCCAGGCTGTCGAGCACCGTTGCGCGCAGTTGCTCCGTGTGCCGTTCGCTTTCAATGCGCGTCTCGTTCGCAAATGCGCGATAGCGATCAAACGTGATGGCAATCAGCGAAGCGATCGCGTTGTTCGTCAGCGGACTCGTCTCTCCGCGCACCACCAGGCTTCCCACCGGCACCGTGCCCAGCCGCACCACGCGGCGACCAATGCCCGTCTGCTCATCGTCGTCGGATGTTTCAAAGTAGTAGACATTCTGCGCCATTTCCTGCGGATTCTCCGCCCAGTAGCCCGCCTGGTACGTCTTGTGCAGATCCGCATCGAAGACCACAACGGCCTCCAGCGCAAAAATCTCATGCACCAGCTCCGCCAGTTGCGCGCCTGGCTCCACATGCAGATTCATCTGCAGCGTCCGCCGCGTGAATTCGTACAGGTCGTGCATCTGGCCGCCCCACAGTTCGGCCTCCTGCGAGTGCTCCGTCGCGCGCGCTGACAACCGGCTCACCAGCAGCGCCGTCACAATAAACGCGAACAGGCTCACCGTGTTCGCCGCATCCGCCTCTGGATTGAAGCGCGCCTGCTGCGCGGTGAAGTAGGTCTGCACCGCCACCGCCGACAGTGAAACCACCACCGCCTGCCAGAATCCGCTCCACAGCGCAATCGGCACCACCACCAGAAACGAAAGCAGTCCCACCACCGGAAGCAGCCACGGCAGCCAGCTCGCCAGCACTCCAATCATCGCCACGCACAACATCCCCAGCGCGCACTCCAGCACAAACAGAACCACGCGCATTCCGGATCCGCGCAGGCCAACCTCGCGGAACGCCGTACGAATCGGGATGTAACTGCCTGACAAACGGCTACCTGCCTTTCGTTGGACGAGTCGTCAAAGCTCTCGCCGCAGACGCACCCAGAGCTTCGGAGCGCCCTGAAGACATTATGACAACCTTCCGCGTCCGCCTCAAAGAATCCTGCAACATCGGTGTAAGTGAGAGCAGTGTATCAGCGTCTTCACGCCATCCTTATGCAAACTCCCATGCCATCTTTATGTGCATCCGGCTCGCCACGCGGGCCCTCAACATCGTGCAAACCCGCATCCAGAGCGGCTAAACACGATCTCGCCGCGAAGGCATAAATAGTTTTTCTTAATCCTCACGGCTTCTTTATGTCGGGTTTGCGTTACTAAGGCTACTTCGCAGGTCCGGACATCATCGGGGAAGGCCCAAAGCTCCAACCCACGATGCGTGCTGGTCCACAAATACAAAAGCAGCCACCCATGCGGCGTACTCGCTTCTCCGCATATGGCTCTTACAGCCCAAAGTGCTGCTCATCATTTTTCCAGCAAGTAGTTGGCGATACCACGATTCATCACGATTTATGGGAGGAACAGCGCAGATGTACTTCAACCGTAACCGCATCCTGCAGTCCATTACCGGCGCCGCTCTTGCATGTGCCGCAGCGGCATATGCGCAGACGCCGGCAACGCCCGCAGCAGCGCCTGCACCAGCTCCCGCACCGGCCGCGGCTCCCGCAGCAGCGCCCACCTGGAGCGTGGGTCCCATGGACCTGAGCGGCCTGATTGACGGCTACTACAGCTACAACGCCAACCGCCCCAGCGATCTCGCCAACGGCCAGATCAACGACCTGTACAACTTCAACGATAAGACCGATCAGTTCAGCCTGGCCGAAGCACGCCTCACGCTGAACCACGATCCCGATCCCATCGGCGCTCACGTCGATCTCATCTTCGGCCGCGCAAATACCCTCGTCAACGGGCCCAGCACAGCCGCCAATGAAGGCCAGTACATCGAGCAGGCCTTCCTCAGCCTCAAGCCCGCCAAGGCAAAGGGCCTCGAGCTCGACTTCGGCAAGTTCGTCACCTCCGCCGGCGCTGAAGTCATTGAGGCCAAAGACAACTGGAACTACTCGCGTTCGCTTCTCTTCTCCTGGGCCATTCCTTACTTCCACTTCGGACTGCGCACCTCCATGCCGGTCTCCAAGACGGACACCCTCGGCGTGCAGGTCGTGAACGGCTGGAACAACGTCACCACCAACAACGGCGGCGTCACCATCGGCATCACCAACGCGCTGGTCAAGCCCAAGTACACGTGGAATGCGAACGTCTACACCGGCCCGTCCAACGCCAACACGCAGAAGGGCTATCGCAACCTGTTTGACACCACGTTGCTCCTCACGCCCAATGCAAAGTTCAACGCCTACATCAACTACGACTACGGCCAGAATCGCGATGCCATCACCGTCACGGGCGATTCGGTGATGGGTGACAAGAACCTCAACCACTGGCAGGGCATTGCCGTTGCCGCTCGCCAGCAGGTCACCGGAACATCCGCACTGGCCGGCCGCTTTGAATACTTCAACGACCCGCAGGGCTTTCAAACCGGCACTGCACAGGAGCTGAAAGAGTTCACCGCGACCTACGAATACAAGTGGGCCGAGGGCCTCCTCAGCCGCGTGGAGTACCGGCGCGACTGGTCCGACGTCGCGTTCTTCCACAAGGGCGACACCAACATGGTGGACGCGCAATCCACGGTCACCGCCAGCTTCATCGCATTCTTCGGCCCCAAGCGCTAGTCACAGCATCTGCAACGCAGTTCGGGGAGTCGGCTGGCGCTCAAGTGCTGGTCGACTCCTCCTAACCCGAAACACCGGAGCCCACGCTCCCCGCACCCGCAAACGCAATGGAACGCTCCGGAACTACAACCGGGGAACAGCACGGCGAAATTTTAAACACCAGGAGAATGCTCATGGCAGAACAGAAAGCCCCTCAGATGCAGGCCACCCTGGGCCTTACCGGGTTGACCAGCAATGCAATGGCACTCATCGCACCCGGCGCCTTTTTGTGGCTGACCTTCTACATCCAGGCAACCACCGGTACGCCGACCACAGCGCCTGACATGTGGTGGGGCATTCTTGTCGCCCTGCTGCTCTGCCTGGCCACAGCCGTCTCCTACGCTGAGATCTCCAAGCTCTACCCCGGAACCGGTTCCAGCTACTACTACGCCGAGCAGGCCATGCTCTCCAAGGACAAGGCCTTCAAATACGCGCGCGTCGCCAAGTTCATCGTGGGCTGGGGCTCGCATCTCTATTATTGGGTCTATCCCGGCGTCATGGTGGCCACCACAGGCATCTTCGTCGGTTACGTCGTCGGCTTCCTCAAGCCGAACTTCATCAGCGGCTCCAATCCCGGACCCGTGTTCATGGCGCTCGTGGCCATCGTCTTCTCCTTCTTCGTGGCGTGGATCGCGCAGAAGGGCGCCGGTGCCTCAACCGCTGTGAACCTCGCCATCAACGTCGTGCAGATCTCCGCCCTGCTGGTCTTCAGCGTGCTGGCGCTCGGTTATCGCGTCAATCACCCCACCGGCTCCACGGGCTTCCAGTACGATGCGCAGTCACTCTCCACCTACACCTACCAGTTCGCCACCAATCCCAAGGACGGTTCGGTGATGCGCGACGCCAGCGGCACGCCGCTTCCGCTGCTCGACAAGAGCGGCCAGCCCGTTCCCTACGTCGTCACCTACCCTGACAAGGATGCCAGCGGCAACTTCCTCACCCACACCAAGGGCACGTCCATCGTTACCCCGCACAAGTTCAGTTGGATATTCATCCAGGCCACGGTTGCCATTCTCATCCTGGTCGGCTTTGAATCCGTCACGTCGATGGGTGGTGAGGCAAAGAACCCCACCAAACACATCCCCATCGCCGTCATCGCGTCGCTTCTCATCCAGGGGCTCGTCTGTTACCTGATCGAGTACTTCGCGGCCAACTACTTCCTCAACTCCGGCTATACCATGCAGAGTGCCGCAGGCTCAGCCGCTCCCATCGGCGACATGATGATTATCGTCGGCGATGCGCTGCTCGGCCAGGGCCACGGCAAGTACTTCATGCTCGCTGAGGCGCTCACCGTGTTCCTCGCCCTCATCGGCACCACGCTCAGCTGCATGAACACCGGCGCTCGCGTCACCTACGCCATGGGCAAGGACGACGAGGCTCCCGAGCACTTCGGCATCCTGCATGCTCAGTCGCTCACGCCGCGCCGCGCCATCTGGACGCTGGCAGCTATCTCCGCCGTCCTTGGCACGCTGGCCGTTACGCTCGTCTTCGCAGACGGCAGCGCTCCCACGGACGCCACCATCGCCGCGCTTCCGCACGGCCTCCTCTCCAGCTTCGGTTACACCACCCACGATCAGCTGGCCGCACTGCCGAACTCGCTGCTCACCATCACGCTCACCTCGAACTTCGGCACCTTCATCCTCTACGCGCTCAGCTGCTTCCTCTGCATGGTGGCCTTCTACAAGCGCCCGGACTATAGCTTCATCCGGCACACCGCCATCCCGGCCTTCGGCCTTATCGCAAACCTCGTCTGCATGGCCTTCTACGTCATCGGACCGTTCATGGGCTATGGCACATCGAAGGAGCCACTGCTCGCCCTGGCCATCGCAGCCGTCTGGGGCATCTACGGAGCCGTCTACTTCCTGCGCACCTCGCGTGCCAAGGGCAAAGCCGTTCTGCTTCCCGCGCGCTAACACCGCAGGGCAGCTCACGTAACGCAACCGCACCTCTGGGTGGAACATCCTGCTTCAGTCCCGCATATCCGGGCCGGAAAGGATGACCACCCAGTGGTCGTTTTCCAAAATACAATTTGCTTCACAACTTCTTCTCCGTGCGGTACGACGGTAGAGACCCCAGGCGGCGGCGCCCATGTTGGATGTAGTTTTCGGCCAGGCAAGCGATCCCGGCAAGATTCGCACCAATAACGAAGATTCCATGGGAAGTTTTGTTCCCTCATCGCGGCACCAGGCCCGTTCGCACGGCTACCTCTTTGCCGTGGCAGACGGCGTAGGCGGCATGGACCTGGGAGAGATCGCATCGTCCACCGCAGTCGGCGTTCTCGTCTCCGAGTTTGAAAAATCGCAGCCCGGAGCCATGCTCATCAGCCTGCTGCCGCGCCTGGTGCAGTTCGCCAACGCCGCCGTGCACGACTGCACGCTCGCGCCGCAGTATCGCGGAAAAAAGATGGCCACCACCGTCGTGGCCTGCGCAATGCGCTATGACCAGGCCATCGTCTCCCACGTCGGAGACTCGCGCTGCTACCTCGTGCGTAACGGCGTCGCCCGCCAGATTACGCAGGACCACACCTGGGTCAACGAGCAGAAGAAGCTCGGCCTCATCACGGCTGAAGAGATCGCGGAGTCTGACATGCGGCACGTCCTCATTCGCTCGCTCGGCCCGGAGATGTTCGTATCGCCGGAGACCAACGCGATCACCCTGCAGCCGGGCGACGTGCTCGTACTCTGCTCCGATGGCCTGCACGACGAGATGAAGCGGGAGGAGATCGCCGCCATCGTCTCGCAACACAAGGATATGGATCAGATCGCCCACGAACTCGTGGCCCGCGCCGTCGAGGTGGACGGCAACGACAACACCACCGCGCAAGTCATCCGCGTGCGGTCCGTCGAGCAGGTCGGCATGTACCGCGGCAGACCATACCGGTTGCCATCCTAGCGGCTCGCGTTCCAATTCGGCCCAGTCGATTTCGTTCCGCGATTCATCAAGTCACCCATTACAGTAGAGATAGCCACCGCATGGAGCATGCACCAGCATGGGTTTTCTGGACACAATAGAACCGGGTACGCAGATCGATTTCTATCGCATCGAGGCGCCCGTGGCGCGCAGCGGCATGGCATCCATCTTTCGTGCGGTAGACGTGCGCAACAACCGCGTCGTGGCTCTCAAGATTCCGCATCCTGACATGGAGGCGGATCCCATCCTCTTACGACCGCTTTCAGCGCGAGGCGGGCATCGGCGAGCGCCTGCAGCACCCCAACGTCATGCGCGTCTACGGCGGCGAAAAGCGCTCCCGCGTCTACATGGTCATGGAGTGGTGCGAAGGCCGCCTGCTGCGCAATATTCTGCACGAGTCGCGCATCTCCCACGAGCGCGCCATCCACATTGCCCTCGCCGTCCTGGACGCTCTCGAGTACATCCATGACAACGGCGTGGTCCACCGCGACCTCAAGCCGGAGAACATCATGGTCGACGAGCACGACAACATCAAGCTCATCGACTTCGGCATCGCCGGCGACGCCACCGCCCGCCGCCTCACCTACGCCAACTTCACCGCCACCCTGGGCACCGCCGACTACATTGCCCCCGAGCAGGTAAAGGGCAAGCGCGGAGATGGCCGCACAGACATCTATGCCGTCGGCGTCATCCTGTATGAGATGCTCACCGGCCGCGTCCCCTTCACCGGCTCTTCGCCCATTCAGGTCATGAACGACCGCCTGCTCAACTACCCCACGCCGCCCACGGTCCTCGATCCCTCCATCTCGCCCCAGTTGCAGGAAGTGATCTATCGGGCGCTCGAGCGCGACCCCAAAAATCGCTACGCCCGGGCCCGCGACTTTGCCCAGGATCTGCGCAATCTGGACCAGGTCGGCGTCGAAGACCGCCCCGAGTTGCAAAACTGGCAGAAACGCAAAGCGCATCTGCCCCGGGCCATTTTCTATTATTCGGCGCTCGCGCTGATTCCAGTTGCTATCCTGTTGTTGATGGTGTTGGTTGCCCATCACCGCTAGACCGGCTCCATTGGTGATCTTTACGGGTTCTTTATGGCTCGAACCCTAAACTCAACCTGAATACCACTCATCCCTTTTCCGTCTGGAAGGAGTTCCATGTCTACTGACTACCGCAACTTTCTCGCTCTATCCTATGACGAGCTTGAAGAACTGAACCTGCAAGCCAAGGCAGACCGCCTTAACCGGCTGCCGAGTGACCAAATCCGCGAGAAGCGGCTCAAGTATCTGACCGACGAAAAGCGGATTAAGGCTGTCACGGTGCTGTTTTCGGACCTCGAAGGCCGCCTGCACCTGCTGGACTACGACAAGAAGTTCCTGCTCGGCGCCTATGAGAACCTGACCTTTGACGGATCCTCCATCCGCGGCTTTACCGCGCAGAAGGAGAGCGACCTTCGCCTCGGCATCGACTGGAGCGCCTTCTACTGGGTGCCCGCCGACGTCTTCGGCAACGGCAAGGTTCTGGTCTTCGGCACCGTCATCGACAAGGACGGCACTCCCTACTCCGGCGACCTGCGCGGCGTCCTGAAGAACTACTCCGACACTCTCTTCAAGGAGAAGGGCTACACCCTCAACGCGGCCAATGAGATCGAGGGCTTCCTCTTCGCCGGCCGCGATGCCGAGAAGAAGTACCACGAGACCGGCAAGTTCGAGTTCATCAACACCGGTGGCTACTACCACGTCCTGCCCCTGGATCCCCTTCGCCAGTTCATTGACACCGCTGCTGAAGTGCAGCGCGCCATGGGCTTCCAGAACGAGAAGGACCACCCCGAGGTTGCCCCCAGCCAGTTCGAAATCAACTACGGCTATGGCGAAGTGGTGTCCGCGGCTGACCAGATCCAGCTCTACAAGCTGCTCACCCGCCAGATTGCGAACAACATGGGCTACACGGCCAGCTTCCTGCCCAAGCCCGTCGTCGGCGTCAACGGCAGCGGCATGCACACCAACGTCTCCATCTCGCAGGGCAAGACCAACCTGTTCTGGGACGAAAAGGGTCAGGAGCAGCTCTCCGCCTTCGGATGGGACTTCATCGACCGCATCCTGAGCCGCGCGCTCGATATCTGCCTCGTTCTCAATCCGAGCGTCAACGCCTATCGCCGCCTGGATCCGCACTTCGAGGCGCCGAACCAGATCAAGGCCTCGGCCACCGATCGCGGCTCCATGGTTCGCGTTCCCATCGGCAACTCCCGCTCCATGCGCGTGGAAGTGCGCTCCGTCGCTCCGGACGCCAACCCCTACCTGACGCTCTACTCCATCTTCAAGACCGGCATCGATGCCCAGAAGGCGGAGATCGAC
>JAJXWS010000093.1 GCA_021781495.1 Acidobacteriota bacterium
GGCCGCCTTCGTCGCCACCTGAGCGTTTTGCGCCGCGGCCGTCGCCGAGCTCTGCGCCTGCTGGATGCCCGCCTGCGCGCGGTCGTTCACATCGTGGATGGCGCGGTTATTCGCCGCCGTCTTGTCTTCCAGCTGATTCGTGTGGTCAATCAGAGGAGCCGTCTGGTTCCGCACATAATTCTTCGTCGCGCAGCCCGTTACCCCCGCAACTGCCAAAGCCGCCGCTACAAACATGCCAAATCGAAAGTTCATTGCGTCCCTCTTCTTCCGCTGCTCATGTTCGCCCCAAGGCCTCCCAGGCGCAGTCGGATATCAATATTCGCCTTTTACATAGCAACCGGCATGCCAAACCAATCCTTCCCGCCAACCCACTTCCCAGCAACAACTTACAAAAACATCAAGCGCTGCCTTTGTCCCGGCATACCGTGTAATTCTTACCCAATCCGGTAAGGATTCCCTCCCTGCTCGCCACTCTTCCCAAACCAGCTATCCTAAGGAATAGCATTGCCTTAGCCCTCGCGCCGCATGGACCTCTACGAGAAAATCCGCGCTCTCCCCACCCAGCCCGGCGTCTACCTCTACAAAAACGCCGAGGGCGAGGTCATCTACGTCGGCAAGGCCAAAAACCTCCGCTCCCGCGTCCGCTCCTATCTGCTTGAGGCCTCCCAGGCCAACGCCAAAACTGGCTCCCTCATGCGCGAGGCCGTCGATCTGGACTACATCCTCGTCGCCAACGAGCATGAGGCCCTCGCCCTTGAAAACAACCTCATCAAGCAGCGCAAGCCGCGCTTCAACATCCTCCTCCGCGACGACAAAACTTACCCCTACGTCAAACTCACCCTCGCGGACCGTTTCCCCAAAGTCTTCGTCACCCGCCGCCTGCGCAAATACGGCGCCGCCTACTACGGCCCCTACTTCCCCGGCAATCTTGCCTATCGCGTCGTCGAGCTCATCCACCGCAGCTTCCTCATCCCCAGCTGCAAGGTCGATCTCTCCCGCTACCATCCCCGCGCCTGCCTCCAGTACTACATCCACCGCTGCCTCGGCCCCTGCGTCGAGGGCCTCACCACCCCCGAGGCCTACAGGCAGGCCGTCCGCGACGCCCAGCTCTTCCTCGAAGGCCGACACGCCGAGCTCGAACGCACCCTCACCGCCCGCATGATGGCCGCTGCCGAGGCCGAGCAGTTCGAGGCCGCCGCGCGTCTTCGCGACCAGCTCTCCACCGTCCATCAGCTCAGCGAAAAGCAGCGCATCGCCACCGCCGAGCAGAGCGACGACGCCGATGTCTTCGGCTATCACTTTGAGGATGGCAGCCTCGCCGTCAACCTCTTCCACATGCGCTCCGGCAAAATCGTCGACCGCCGCGAGTTCTTCTGGGAAGACCTCCCCGACCTGATGGATGCCTCAAGCCTCGACTCTGATACTCCGGGCAGACCTATGGGTGCCCCAGGTCTCGATTCTGAGACCTGGGGAAGTGAAACTTCAGCCTCCGCTAAGCCTGCCCCGGTCTCATCGAAGGGTACGGGCTTCAGCCCGTCCATGCCGGCGACCGAAGAAAGCGGAGCTTCAGCCCCTGAGGAAGACGCTGGCCGAGCCCAGCCCTTCCACCCCGGCCCCTTCTTCTCCGCCCTGCTCAAACAGCTCTACATCGATCAGCACTACGTCCCGCGTTCCATCCTGGTCCCCGCCGACTTCGACGACCGCGAAGCCCTCGCCGCCCTCCTCAGTGAGCGCACCGGCCACCGCATCGAACTCGCCGTCCCCGTGCGCGGCGAAAAGCGCTCTCTCGTTGACCTCGCCGGCCAGAACGCACGTCAGTCCTTCACTCAGCGCTTCCGCGTCCTCGAACCCTCCCGCAAAGCCATTCAGGAGGCCCTCGCCGACGCCCTCATGCTCCCCGAGCTGCCCCGCCGCATCGAGTGCTTCGACATCTCCCACATCCAGGGCGCGGAAACCGTCGCCTCCCTCGTCGTCTGGGAAGACGGCAAGATGAACAAGTCCGCCTATCGCAAATTCAAAGTCATGACCGTCCAGGGCGTCGACGACTTCGCCTCCATGCGCGAGGTCGTCCACCGCCGCTACAAGCGGATCCGCGATCAACAATCGCCGCAGAAGAATCTCGATCAACCGGATACGTTGGGTGCCCCATCCGGCTGTCATCCTGAGCGGAGCGCAGCGGAGTCGAAGGACCTGCTTCTTGGAAATGGTGGCGCAAGGGTGGGAGACCACGAACCTCAGCCCGCCAAAAGCAAAGAACCAACCAGCATGCCCTCGCTCATCCTCATCGACGGCGGCCTCGGCCAGCTTCACGCCGCAGCCAACGCCCTCGAGTCCCTCGGCTTCACCTCGCAGCCCCTCGCCTCCATCGCCAAGCGCGAAGAGGTCATCTACCTCTATGGCAATGAAGACGAGCCCGTCGTCCTCGACCGCCGCTCGCCCGTTCTCCACCTCGTCCAGCTCATCCGCGATGAGAGCCACCGCTTCGCCGTCGGCTACCACCGCCAGCGCCGCGCCATGCGCGACCGCGACTCCGAGCTGCTCAACATCCCCGGCGTCGGCCCCCAAACCCGCCAGCGCCTCATCACCCACTTCGGCAGCCTCCGCGACATCCAGCAAGCCACCGCCGAATCCCTCGCCGCCGTCGTCCCCCGCAAAACCGCCGACGCCATCTGGCACCACTTCCACTCCGGGCAACCAACCAGCTAGCGCAATTGTCGATCTATCCAACGACCGTATAATGGGCATCCATGCTCATCCACCTTGAGTTCACCCTCACTTTTCATGACTACCTAAACGCAATGCGTCTCCACACTCGCCGTAGCTGGTGGCGACGTTTTGTGCACTTAATCACTTTTATCGTGTACCCAATTGCTGGAGCGATTTTCATCTCATTGTCCATATCCATGGCGAACGATCCTCAGTCCAGAAGTAATGTGGCCTTTGTCGCTGCCCCCGGCATTTTCCTCATCGCACTGCCCCTTTATCAGCGTGATCGCCTCAAACGCTGTTACAAGCGCACACGCATCGACGACGGCAACGTCTCACTGAATGTTTCCGACGAGGTCATCCACTCCGAGTCCTCAAACACAAGAACAGACATCGCATGGAACGCCGTACAATCCTTCGCTGAAGATAAACACGTCTTCATGCTCTATCTCGCTCCGGCAAAGTTCATCGCCATCCCCAAGCGCATCTGCTCCGCCCAGCAGATTGACGAACTACGCAGCCTCTGCCAGCGCTGCATCCAGCCCAGAGCCGAGTAGCATCCTCCCCGCCATCGTCGTCGGCACCAACGCAAGTTCTCCACTTGCCTGGAACAGTTTTGTGAACTATAGTTAACACATGATCGAGGTCCGCCAGACCGACGTCTTCGCCTCTTGGCTCCGTAAACTTCGTGATGAACAGGCCCGAGCCCGCATTCAAATACGTATCCGCCGTCTATCGTTAGGCAACTTTGGAGACGTAAAACCCGTCGGCGAAGGTGTGAGTGAGCTGCGGATCGACTACGGGCCGGGCTACCGAGTTTATCTCCACCGGCAAGGCAACTTTCTGGTCCTCCTGCTTGCTGCAGGAACCAAAAAGACGCAACAAGCTGACATCGCCAAAGCAAAGGCACTGGTAAAGGAGGCAGCAAATGGCTCTTAAGACAACGCAGTGGGATCCAGCCGAATACCTCGACAGCTCCAAGTCCATCGCTGCCTATCTTGAAGCAGCTTTCGACGACGGCGATCCTGCCCTCATTGCAGCCGCTCTTGGTGATGTTGCACGCGCCATCGGCATGACCGACCTCGCAAACCGAGCGGGAGTTACCCGCGAGGCCCTCTACAAGGCTCTCTCACCCACTGGCGACCCCAGGCTCTCCACGTTTCTCGGCGTCATGAAGGCACTCGGCATTAAGCTCAAACCCCGGGCTGCATAGAGTCGTCTCGCTCGCGCAATCCTCTCCCCTTCGGTACCCCCGTGCCGGCGCTCGCTGCACACACCATTCCCGGCTGCTTTCGCACCCCTCAAAGTCAAACTGTGCTATCGTTCTCTTCTTCCCCGAAGGAGAATCCTATGACAACAAGTAAACTCTGGCTGGGTGCCATCGCCCTCGCCAGCCTCCTCGTGGGTTGCACACCTGCTCCGGCGCCCACTCCACCCGATACCCGCGAAGCCGACGCACAGGCCATTCGCGCAACAGAAGCAAATTGGATGCAGGCCTTCACCAGCAAGGACGCCGACAAGGTCGCCGCCTTCTACACGGAGGACGCATCCCTCCTGCTTCCCGACGCGCCCGTCATCCACGGCCGCACCGGCATTGCCGCGGCCTTCAAGCCCATGCTTGCCGACCAAAACTTCTCCCTGACCTTCGCCTCCAGCCGGGTTCAGGCAGCCAGGTCCAGCGATCTCGCTTACAGCGAGGGCAGCTTCACCATGACGGTCACGGCCCCCAAGTCGAAAAAGGTGCTTACCGAAAAGGGCAAATACGTCACAGTCTTCCAAAAACAGCCAGATGGTTCCTGGTTGGCGGTCTCTGACATCCTCAATGAGGATGCCCCGCCCACAGTCGCCAAATAACCGCTATCTTCCGTAATCGCAAACCCGACTTATCCAAATCACACTCCACAGCCGTGTCTGCTCCAGGCGCGGCTGTGGAATCAACTCCTGCAATCTCCCTCCATCGTCCGGCAGGCTGAAGTGGACAGCTCGCGCATGCTACCCTCACATCACCGCATGAGCCAGCCGCCCCCAGCTTCCCCACACCAGCCTCTCGCCGACCTGCCCCGCGTTCTCGGCGCCAGCCAGGCCACCGCCATCGTCGTCGGCACCATCATCGGCAGCGGCATCTTCCTCGTCCCCCGCGAAATGATGCAGGACACCGGCTCCTCCACCCTCGTCTATCTCGCCTGGATCGTCGGCGGACTGCTCTCCCTCTTCGGCGCCATGACCTACGCCGAGCTCGGCGCCATGCTCCCCTACGCCGGCGGCGAGTACGTCTACCTCCGCGGCGCCTACGGAGACACCACCGCCTTCCTCTACATGTGGACGTGGTTCGCCGTCGCCAAGCCCGCCTCCATCGCCGCCGTCGCCATCGGCCTCGCCCGCACCCTGGAGTTCTTCCCCGCCTTCGCCTGGCTCGCCAGCCCCACGCCCGGCGGTCTGCTCCGCTGGTCGCAGCTCTTCGCCATCGCCGTTACCTGGCTCATCACCGGACTCAACTACCTCGGCATCAAAAAGGCCGGCGACTTCCAGCTCGTCTTCACTATCCTCAAGGGCATTCTCATCCTCATCGTCGCGGGCCTTTGCTTCGCCTCCGCCAGCGGCTCCTGGGCCAACTTCTCCACCTCGCTTCCCCACGCCACCGGCGGTTTCAGCGGATTCATGCTCGCCCTCATCGCCACGCTTTGGGCCTATGACGGCTGGAACGATCTCACCATGGTCGCCGGCGAAGTCCGCCACCCCGAGCGCAGCCTGCCCATCGCCCTCATCGGCGGACTCTTCCTCGTCGGTGCGCTCTTCATGGCCACCAACGCCGCCATCCAGTACATCCTGCCCGCCGCGCAAATCGCCGCCAGTGACCGCCCCGCCGTCGCCGCGCTCACCCTGGTCGCAGGCCCCGGCGGAGCGGGCTTCGTCGCCGCCGCCATGGCCCTCAGTATCTTCGTCACGCTCAACGGAACCATCATGTCCGGAGCACGCGTCCCCTTCGCCGCCGCGCGCGACCGCCTCTTCTTCCGCCAGTTCGCGCACGTCCACCCGCGCTTCCAGTCGCCGTCCACTTCCTTGGTTGTTCAGGGATTGCTCGCGACCATCCTGCTGCTGTTTCTCAGCCAGTTCCAGCAACACTTTGAACTGGCGGTCTTCGCCGAGTGGCTCTTCTACCTGCTCACCGCCACCACCATCTTCCTCTATCGCCGGCGGCAGCCCCACGCGCCGCGCCCTTATCGCGTCTGGGGCTATCCACTCCTGCCCGCCGTCTTCGTCGTATGCGCTGCCGTCGTGCTCTTCTGGAGCTACGCCGGCAACCTCCGCGGCTCGCTCATCGGCAGCGCTCTCATCCTTCTCGGCCTGCCCATGCTGTGGATTGTGCGCAAGCGCTACGGCAGCGCCATCACCGGCCAGTAGTCCCAGCCACGCTTACGACCGCCTCCGCGCCACTTCCTCATACACTTCCACGTACTCCTTCGCAGGCTGCTCCCAGCTATAGTTGCGCGCCATCCCATTGCGCATCAGCTTCCGCCATCCCTTCTTGTCGCGGAAGGCCTTCAGCGCGCGGTCAATCGCCGCCAGCAGCGCCTCCGGAGCGTAACCGGCGAACTTGAAGCCAGTCCCCGTGCCCGTCTTCGCGTTCCATTCCTCAATCGTGTCGTCCAGTCCGCCCGTCGCGCGCACTACCGGCACCGCGCCATACTTCAGCGAATAGATCTGGTTCAGTCCGCACGGCTCGTAGCGCGACGGCATCAGGAACATATCCGCTCCCGCCTCCACCTTGTGCGCCAGCGCGTCGTCATAGCGAATCTGCGCCGCCACGCGATCCTTGTGCCGGTAGGCCCAGTCGCGGAAGAACGCCTCGTAGAACGGCTCGCCCGTTCCCAGCGCCACCACCGCCACGTCCCGCTCCAGCAACTGCCCCGCAATCTGCGCCACCATGTCAAAGCCCTTCTGCGACGCAAACCGCGACACAATCCCGATCACCGGCGTCGTATCCTGGATCCCCTCCAGCCCAAAGGCATGTAGCAGGTCCGCTCGGCACGCTGCCTTGCCGTCGAGCTTCTCCGGCCCGTAGTGCGCGGCCAGGTTGCCGTCCGTTGCCGGATCCCAGTGCGCGTAGTCCACGCCGTTCAATATCCCCCGCAGGTCCGATGCCCGCTTGAGCAGCACGCCATCCAGATCATGTCCAAACTCCGGCGTCTGAATCTCCTCCGCATACTTCCGGCTCACTGTCGTCAGCATGTCGCTGAATACCAGCCCGCCCTTCAGAAAGTTGAACGAGTCAAACTGCTCCACCTTGTCCATCGTGAACACGTCCCACGGAAACAGCAGCCGCTCCGTCGTCACCGGCGGAAACCACCCCTGGTACCCGGCGTTATGAATCGTCAGCACCGTTCCCGCGCTTTGCAGCATCGGGTCAAAGTAGTACAGCGTGCGCAGATACACCGGCAGCAGCCCCGTCTGCCAGTCGTGTACGTGGAACACCTGCGGCACGCCAAGCTGCTTAGTCGCCTCCAGCACCGCGCGGCAGAACAGCGCAAACCGCTCGGCGTTGTCCGGATAGTCTCCCGTCCGCGTCGTGTACAGTCCCTGCCGGTCAAACATCTCCGGACAGTCCACAAAGTAGTACTGCACGCCGTTCCGCCTCCCGCCGTCCACAATCCCCACAAACCGGTTGTAGTACTGGAACGGAATCGTGATAGAACGAATCACGTACTTCCACTCGCCCTCCAGGTGCGGACGCACCCCCGCATACAGCGGCAGATACACCGTTACGTCATGCCCCAGCTTTGCAATCTCCGGCGGCAGCGCGCCCACCACGTCGGCTAATCCGCCCGTCTTCACAAACGGAACACACTCTGAGGCCACAAACGCTATCTGCATGCATCGCTCCTTCGCGGTGGTAAGGGTCGGTTACTCCGGCCGCTTGCGCCGGTCAAAGGCCAAGTCTACTACGCCGTCACCCTGCCCTTGCATCCCTCGTCTGCTTTGCGTTGCTACATTTCGCATCGCGTGCCTGCGCCGCCTCATCCCAGTACGTATGCAGAGTCCCCAGCTGCTCGACAACCCCATCTGGCACTCTCTCACCACCGAGCACCGCTCCTTCGCGCTCGGCGACGCGCTAGCCTTGCGCTACCTGCCAGACATCGGCCCCCTCAGCGGCATCGCAGACCAGTCCCCGTCCAGCTACGCCGCCCTGCGCAAACTCGTCGAACCCGGCGGTGCCATCGTCCTCTTTCTCGCAGACCCACCCCGCATCCCCGCCGGTTGGCAGCTCATCCGCTACGGCATGCTCCACCAGATGCTCTACACCGGCGCGCCCGAGCCTGCGCCAGCATTGCCCGAGCCCGGCCTCACCCTCCGCCCGCTCGCGGAGCCGGACGTTCCCGCCATGCTCGACCTCGCGCACCTCACCCAGCCCGGTCCCTTCCGTACCCGCACCTTCCAGCTCGGCAACTTCTACGGCGTCTTTCAGGGCGACAAGCTTCTCGCCATGGCCGGCCAGCGCCTCAGCCTGCCCGAACACGCGGAAGTCAGCGCCGTCTGCACGCATCCCGATGCCCAGGGTCGCGGCCTTGCCCGCCTGCTCCTCACCACCGTCATGGCCGACATACTCCAGCAGGGCAAAACGCCGTTCCTCCACGTACTCCCGGACAACGACCGCGCCATCCGCGTCTATCAGGACCTTGGCTTCGCCCTGCGCCGCGCCTTTCACCTCACCGTACTGCAGTGCCAGCCCTGATCCCCCGCCGCCCATTCCGCTACCATCAAGAGAGCGATGCCCCCAAAGTCCAAGCTCGGCCAGAACTTCCTCCACGACGCCTCCGCCATTCAGCGCATCGTCGCCGCTCTCGGCGACTGCTCCTCCCGCACCGTCGTCGAAATCGGCCCCGGCAAAGGCGCCATCACCAGCCTCCTCGCCACCCGCGCCAAGCATGTGCTGGCCATCGAGTTCGACCGCGAGCTTGCCCTTCGCCTCCGCGACACACTTCCGCCCGAGCGCGTCACCATCGTCAGTCAGGATGTCCTCGATTTCGACTTCGCCGCAGCGGCCTCTGCAACCGGCGAGCGTCTCCTCGTCGTCGGCAACCTGCCCTACTACATCACCTCACCCATCCTGCTCCATCTGGCCGCCAGCCACGCCTCGCTCCAGAGCGCCGTGCTCATGGTGCAGCGCGAGGTCGCCGACCGCGTCGTCGCCGTCCCCGGTTCGCGCGACTACGGCTTGCTATCCGCGACCGTCCAGCTCTACGGGCCCGTCGAGCGCCTCTTCACCCTGCCTCCCAGCGCATTCTCGCCGCCGCCTCAGGTCCACTCCACCGTCTTCCGCTGGCACTTCGCGCCCCGCATTGCCGAGCTCCAGATAGACGAAGCCCCATTCCTCGCCTTCCTCCGCCAGGCCTTTGCCCAAAAGCGCAAGACCCTCGCCAACAACCTCCGCGCTGCCGGCTCGACTCCAGACCGCATCGCCGCAGCGCTCACGCAAGCAGGCGTCGCGCCGCAGGCTCGTGCGGAAACCCTCTCACTGCGCCAGTTCGCCGTGCTCTGGCGCAGCCTGAAAGCAGAAAGGGCTGCCTCGCCCAGCGAAGCAGCCCCTCCCATTTCGTAGTTGCAGTTCAGATTAGCGGTGTCCGCCGCCTCCGGACGGTGCGCCACCGCCGCCGCCCATGTGGCCGCCGCCTCCACCACCGCTGAAGCCGCCTCCGCCTCCACCACTGAAGCCCCCGCCTCCACCGCCGCTGAAGCCGCCGCCTCCGTGGGATCCGCCACCGCCGCTATATCCACCGCCGCCATGCGATCCGCCGCCATACGAGCCACCCGAAGGACGGCCCGCCGGCGCTCCGCCGTAGCTCGGAGCCGACGGACGGCCGCCATAGTAGCCGCCGTAGTTTCCCTGGCTCCGCGTCGGTCCGCCATACGCCCGCGGAGCAGCGTTCCATGTAGCTCCAGCCCGCCCGCTCGCCGGCGCAGCCGGATACATGCCATAGTGGACGCCTGCCGCTGTCCGGCCATTCACGCCAGCCGGTGCCGCAATCCTGGATCCGCCGCCAAACATGCCGTTATACATCGGCCGCGGAGCAATCGGGCGTACCGGTTGCACGGTCGTCCCGGCAATCGTCGCCGGAGTATTCCTCACCCGGATCGGCCCACCCTGCATGTTCTCGCGCAGCCGGTTGACCGAAATCACCGGATGCGGCTCATACGCGCCGCTCCGCACCGGCGCTCCGCCCACAGGTCTCACCGGACCGCCCCGCGGACGAATCGGCGCGCTGTAGTTCAGCGGAGCCGCGCCTACATTGGCCGACCAGGCGCCGCCGCCACCGTAACCCCACCACGGCATGCCACCGCCCGGCATCCAGCCCCAGCCGAATCCCGGGTAATAGTTCCACATGCCAAACTGGTACGGCAGATAGCCCCACGGCTCACACGAAGCCCACATGTAGCTGAAGGCCGGATTCCACGTCCAGCTTCCGCAGCCATACGGGTCCCATCCGCCGTTCATCGCCTCATACGGCGACCATACATATCCCTGTCCCGGCACGTCGTACCAGTTGCCATTGGCATCCAGGTCGCTCCACGCCGGATTATCACTGTTCGGCTGCGTATTCGAGGCCTGCGTCCGGTCCGCCTGCTGCGCCGTCAGCGCCTGGTCGCGGTCAGAGTTCCACGCATCCCACGAATTCGGCTCAATGTTCTCGCTCAGCGTGTACTTGCCCGCATCCGCCGGGCTCAGGCGAACGCTTTCGCCGCCGTGCAGGTCCACCGCCATCGAGTTGCTGCCGTCCAGATGCGCATTGCCCGAGAAGACCGCCAGTTCTCCCGGCAGGTTGTCCAGGTCCACGCGCACTACCGTAAAGCCGCTGCTTGTCACCGAGCTG
>JAJXWS010000018.1 GCA_021781495.1 Acidobacteriota bacterium
AGGCTGGATAACGGCGACTTCGAGCAGCGAGTGCGCATCGATGAGGCACGCGTGCACGTGAGCCAATCGAACCTGGCGCTGAAGCTGGCAGGCACCCGCGAGCAGGAACAGAAGGCCTCGCAGCAGAGCGTGCTGGACGCACAGGCTGACCTGGAGCAAAAGAAGCTGGACAACGCGAGAGCGCAGAGGCTGTTTGCCAAGGACGAGATCTCCGCGCAGGATCGGGATCTGGCAGCAACCGCATTGAAGCGCTCAGAGGCCGTATACGAAGCGGCGCAACAGCGCTACAGCGAGCAACTGGAGGGCACGCGCAAAGAAGAGATTGCGGTGGCTCGCGCAAATGTGAAAGAGGCCGATGCCAGCCTTGGATTGTCGCGCATCAACCTGGACTATACGATGCTGCGCGCGCCGAATGCAGGCGTCATCACGGTGCGGCAGGCGGAGTTGGGCGAGGTGGTGGCGCCGGGCACACCCGTTGTGACGCTGGCGGATCTGGATCACGTGTGGCTGCGCGCGTATGTTGCAGAGACGGATCTTGGCCGCATTCGCTGGGGACAGGATGCAACCATCACGACGGATACGTATCCGGGGAAGCAGTATCACGGCCACATTTCGTTTATCTCCTCCAGCGCGGAGTTCACGCCGAAGAGCGTGCAGACCGACAAAGAGCGCGTTACGCTGGTCTACCGCATCAAGATCGATATCGACAATCCTGACCATGAGCTGAAGCCCGGCATGCCGGCCGATGCACATATTGCACTGGGAGGCTCAGCTCCCACTGCAAAGCCGTGAACGTCATGCAGGACGCAGCGATTGCAGTGAATGGCCTGACGAAGCGCTTTCCCGGCGTGAGCGCTGTGGATGGCCTGAGCTTTGCGGTGCGCGCGGGCGAGATCTTCGGGCTGGTGGGGCCGGATGGCGCGGGCAAGACCACGACACTGCGCATTCTGGCGGGCATTCTGGCTCCGGATGCTGGCACGGCCAACATTGCAGGCACGGATGTGATTCGCCTGCCGGAGCGCGCCAAGCACGCGCTGAGCTACATGCCGCAGCGATTCGGGCTCTATGAGGACCTGACCGTTGAGGAGAACATCCGCTTCTATTCAGACTTGTTTGGCGTGAAGCGCGCCGAGCGAGAGGCGCGTGGAACGGAGCTGCTGCGCGCGGCGGGCATGCTTGAGTTTCGTAAGCGGCTGGCTGCCAATCTGTCCGGCGGCATGAAGCAGAAGTTGGGACTGGTGTGCGCGCTAATTCATCGCCCGAAGGTGATTCTGCTGGATGAGCCAACCACCGGCGTTGACCCGGTATCGCGCAGGGATTTCTGGCGGATTTTGTATGAGCTGCTCGCCGAGGGCGTGGCGATTCTAACGTCTACCGCGTATCTGGATGAGGCCGAACGGTGCCATCGAGTGGCGCTGCTGCATCAGGGAAGGATGCTGTTCTGCGACACGCCGGCGAACCTGAAGACACGGATGCGGAAGAATGTGGTTTCAGTGGCGTCGACCAATCCGCGTTTGATTCGCATGCACCTGGAGCGCGCGCAGGGAATCTCAAGCCTGGTGATGAGCGGAGATGGTGTGCACATTGTTGTGGATGATGCGGCTACGAGGATTCCGCAGTTTACGGCGCAGCTGACTGCGGAGGGAGTTGCTTTCGAGAGCATCGTGCAGGTTCCGCCGACGATTGAGGACCTGTTTGTGGATGCCGTGGAGAGCAAGGGGGCGGCGCGTGGCTGAGGCTACTCCGAACACGGCCGACAACTCCGTTCTGCTGGAGGGATTGGTGAAGCGCTTCGGCAAGTTCACTGCGGTGGACGGCATCAGCCTGACAGTGCGGAGGGGCGAGGTGTTTGGATTTCTGGGGCCGAACGGTGCGGGAAAGTCCACCACGATTCGCATGCTGTGCGGACTGCTGAGACCCACGGCGGGCCGCGCTGTGGTGGCGGGCTATGATGTGGCGCGCGATCCGGAGGCAGTGCGACAGCACATCGGCTACATGTCGCAGCGATTTTCGCTCTACAACGATTTGAAAGTGATGGAAAACCTGCGGCTCTTTGCGGGGCTCTACAGCGTGCCGCAGCGCGTGCTGCGCGAGCGGATGGACTGGGCCCTTGCGATGGCCAACCTGGAAGGCAAGGAAGACCTGATCACCGGCACGCTACCGGGGGGATGGAAGCAGCGCCTGGCGCTGGGCTGCGCTGTGCTGCACAAGCCGCCGATACTCTTTCTGGATGAGCCGACCTCCGGCGTTGATCCGATTGCGCGGCGACAGTTCTGGGACCTGATTCACGCGATGGCCGCCGAGGGCGTAACCGTGTTTGTGACGACGCACTACATGGAGGAAGCAGAGTATTGCAATCGACTGTCGCTGATCTATCGCGGCAGGATGGTTGCGCTTGGAACGCCCTCAGAGCTGAAGCGCGACGGCATGCACGGAGAATTGCTGCTGGTGGACTGTACGCCGCTTGGCCCGGCACTGGAGCTGCTGCAATCTGCACCGGCGGTGCTGGATGCGGCAATCTTTGGCAGCGCATTGCACCTGGTGGTGGAGGATGCGGCTTCGGCGATTCCGCTGCTGAAGCAATATCTTGCAGCCAACAACGTAGATGTGCAGCGCATGGAGCGAATTCATCCAACGCTGGAAGATGTGTTTGTGTCGTTAACCACGGGGCACGGCGCGGCCGAGGAGCACAAGGCATGAACTGGATGCGGATGCTGGTGATGGCGAAGAAAGAGGTGATGCAGATTCTGCGCGACTCGCGCAGCCTGATGATCGTCATCGTGATGCCCGCGATTCTTGTGCTGCTGTTTGGCTACGGCGTGAATCTGGATCAAAAGCGGATTCCTGTCTATGTGTGGAACCAGGATGGAAGCCAGCAGAGCCTCGACCTTGTGTGGCGATTCAAGGCCAGCGAATACTTCAGGGTGGCGGCGGAAGTGGACAATGAGAAGGCCCTGGCGCGCGCGCTCGACAACGGCGACGCGCGCATCGCCATTGTCATCCCGTGGAATTTTGATCACCGGCTGCAGACGGGAGGCCGCGTTGCCGTGCAGGCGCTGGTGGATGCCACGGACGACAACACGGCTAACCTGGCAATGGGCTATGCGCAGGCTGTTGTGCAGAGCTACTCCGCGAACGTGCAGGTGGCGTGGATGAATCAGCGCGGGCTTGCAATGCAGGCTGCTCCGGTGAGTGTGGATACGCGCACGTGGTACAACGAGGACCTTGAGAGCAGCGCATTCATCATTCCGGGAGTGCTGGCACTGGTGATGTCGGTGATCGGTGCGTTTTTAACATCGCTGACCATTGCGCGCGAGTGGGAGCGCGGCACCATGGAACAGTTGATATCGACGCCGGTGAGCGCGCTGGAGATCATGTTTGGCAAGCTGATTCCCTACTTTGTACTGGGCATGGGAGACACGGTTGTCGCGGCATTGATCGCCATTTACTGGTTTCACGTTCCCTTCCGCGGATCGTTTGGAACGCTGCTGGCAAGCTCAGCGATGTTCCTGGTGGTGGTGCTTTCGCTGGGATTTTTTATCTCAGTGATTGCCAAGAGCCAGTTTGCCGCAAGCCAGATAGCGCTGCTGGTAACGTTTCTGCCTGCATTTCTGCTATCAGGATTTCTGTTTGCGATTGAGCAGATGCCCAAGCCACTGCAGGTGATGACGCACATACTGCCGGCGCGCTACTACGTCTCAGTACTGAAGAAGATCTTTTTGAAGGGCACGCCTGCGCTGATGCTGTATGCAGACCTGATTCCGCTGGCTGTGTTCTCCGTGGTACTGGCACTGCTGGCAACACGCAGCTTTCACAAGAGACTGATGTGAGGTAAGGACGCGATGTGGTCACGCTTGAAACAGATGCTCATGAAAGAGTTCATCCAGGTGTTTCGCGACAAGCGTACACGCTTCATCCTCATCATTCCGCCTATTGTGCAGATGTTGGTGTTTGGGTATGCGGCGACGTATGAGATTCGTCATGTGCCGATGGCCGTCCTGGATCTGGACCAGAGCCAGGAGAGCCGGGATCTGATTTCGCGCTTCACCTCCAGTCCGTACTTTGACGTGGAGCGGCAGGTAACGTCTTCGCGGCAGCTGGACGATCTGATTGAGCAGGGCAATGCAACTGTAGCGATGGAGATTCATGCGGGCTTTGCACAGAAGCTGCGCAAGGGCGAGACCGCCCCGGTGCAGGTGATTGTGGATGCGACCAACTCCAACACCGCACTGATTGCATCCGCATACATTACGCAGATTGCCCTGGGATTTGCCCGCAGCTATCAGCAGGACTGGATTGGCCGCGTTGCGCCGCAGATTACGCAGGTGGTGCCCAGCGTGGAGTTAGAGCCTAGGCCGTGGTACAACCCCAACCTGAGCAGTCGCTGGTTCTTTGTGCCCGGCGTTATCGGGAGCCTGACGCTGGTGCTGGTGATTACGCTGACGGCATTTGCCGTGGTCCGCGAGCGCGAACTGGGCACACTGGAGCAGATGATGGTGACGCCTATTCGTCCAGTGGAATTCATCCTGGGCAAAACGCTGCCCTTCTTCCTTATCGGAGTATTTGATGTTTCGCTGATTGCGGCTGTGGGTTCGCTCTGGTTTCAAGTGCCTTTTCGGGGCAGCCTTGGTGTGCTGGCTTTGGGCGCAGTGCTCTTTCTGCTGTGCATGCTCGGCGTTGGTCTGCTGATTTCGACCGTGTCTTCCAATCAGCAGCAGGCCATGGTGACTGCGTTCTTCTTTATCATGCCGGCGGTGACCTTCTCCGGCTTCGGCTTTCCCATCAGCACCATGCCGATGTGGCTGCAGTATCTGACCTATCTGAGCCCGCTGCGATATTTTCTGGTGGTGCTGCGTGGAACCTATCTGAAGGGCGTTGGCATTGATGTGCTGTGGCCGCAGATGGCGGCCATGGGCGGCTTTAGCATCCTGCTGCTCACGGTGGCCATCCTACGCTTCCACAAGGCTCTAGATTGAGGGCACTGTGCTCTTGCAGTGCTCAGTTCTGCCAGGCCACGGCGACTGCACCGACGCCGGAAGCCGGAACCGAGTACAGATGATTGGCGCCGTTTTCCCACGTTACGCTGCCGTCTGCATGCAGGATGAGGAATTTGAACTGCACTGCCGCGGACGTTGGAAGAGACACGGTCAACAACCCGCTTCCAGCGGATGGAATTGCTGCAGGGCCTTCTGCTCCGTTCCAGGTTGTTGACCAGTTGCCCAGTTCCGAAAGGTTTCCGGCAAGCATCAGCACGTCCGTGCTGGCCATGGATGGAACTCCGCTGACGCTAAAGTCCACGGGGATGAGCGGGGCTGTGCTTACCTGAAATGGAGCAGCATTCGAGGTGGCGGTTCCCTGCGTGACCGCTACGGTTGTCGCGCCGGGCGCGATGGACGGAACAGAGACTGTTATCTGTCCATCCGTCCAGGCTGTGATCGTGGCTGGCACAGCAGTGGATCCTTCCATGAAGTTGACCGATCCGCTTGCGGAGCCAAAGCCGGCACCGCTGATGGTGACTGTGGCCCCGGGATTGGCGACCCGTGGCGTGACGCTGCCGATGGATGGCGGAACGCTGCCCGCTGACACCCAGACGGAGACGCTGCGATGCGGAAGCGTGAAGCTTGCAACGGCATTGTTGCCGCCGGCGACTCCGCCTACCGAGATGCCTGCGCCGCCCATGGTCTGCGCCAGATAATCCGCATACGTGCCGGGAGGAAGATTGCTGTAGAGTCCGCTGATGGATTGGTCATTTGTGCTGCTTTTGTTGATGGCGATGAGAACGATGTTGGAACCAAGCTGACGCTCATAGATGTACACATCATCGTTAATCCATCTCTGCTTCATGGTTCCGTACGCTATAGCTGGATTTGCAGCGCGCAGGGAGGCCAGGTATTGGATCAGCAGAACGGCATCGGTTGAAGCAAAGCTCGTCATCGCATTGCGATTGTAGGGATCCGCGCCGCCGTCTGTGTCGTTGTGCAGATATTGCTCGTCGCCGTAGTAAAGCACCGGCACACCGCGGCACGTAAGCAGAAAGCTGATGGCCTGCTTGATGGCCATGCGATCGGCTCCGATCGACTGGATGCGTGGATTGTCGTGATTGTCAAAGAACGTGACGAGGTCGTTGGGCTGCAGAAAGGCCTCGGCATTCCCGCTAGAGGGGCCCGCATCTTCCAGTGTCAACTCGTTGTCAATTTCGTAGAAGCTCTTGTTCGAACCGAACACGTCGACGAGCTGGTAGTAGAGCGGGTAATCGAGCAGGTTCAACCCGCTTGCATTTGCGAATTTCACGGAGTCTGGATAAAGCGTATCGCCCGAACCCTCTAGCCACTCGCCAAAGACGAATGGGCGGGATGAGGCTGTGGGAAGGCTTGCGGACGCCTGCCAGTTGGCTACCGCATTTTCAAGGCTGTATTCCCAACCCCAGTTCACATGCTTTACGGCATCAAGACGGAATCCATCTGCGCCGTGCGCAAGAAACTGTGTCACGGCATTCTTCAGATACTGGTCAACCCATGGATTTGTCTGATCGAGATCGGCCAGCCCGAGAAGCGTGTCGTACTGCAACTGGTACCGATCGTTGTAGTCACTGATATTCGGATTGTGATGGTAGTAGGGTGTTGCGCTCGTGTCGCCTGCATAGTTGGTAATGAACGTTCCATTGTCGTAGAGCGATCCGTTTTCGCCGGCAGCAATGGGATTGGTGTGATTGGCCACGAAGTCGACGAAGACCTTGATGCCGACGGCATGCGCGGCGGTCACAAGATTGTCGAATGCCGTCCAGGAGTTTGTGTTGTCGCCGAAGTGCTCATCGATCTGCTTCATGTCGCGCGGCCAATAGCCGTGGTAGCCTGTCTCTCCGTTGCTGGAGCCTGCGTTGACGCGGATGTTGTCGACCGGAGGCGAGATCCAGATGCCTGCAACTCCCATGGATTTGAGGTAAGTGAGCTTCTGTTGAATGCCGGCTAGATCGCCACCCCAGTAAAGATGCCAGTCAGAGGGGTTCGTGAACCCATTGGGATCGAAGAGGCCCGGGCTCTCAGCGGGATCGTCGTTGGTTGTATCACCGTTGAAGAATCGATCGGTGACGATCTGGTAGAGGAACCCCTGATGAATATCGGCGATGGCCGCAATGGGTGGAGCCGCTGGAAAGTTGATGGTGTAATGAGCCTGCGCGATGCTGCTTGTGGTGTAGCCGCTGGCGATGGCAAGCGCCTGAATGGTAGTGGTGGCGGCGACGGGGATGGGCGCGGTGTACGTCTGAGAGGTCGTGGTTGGCGCGGATCCATCCGTGGTGTAGTGAATCTGTGCGCCGGGAGTGGCATCCGAAAGGGCAACACTCTGGAGCGTGGTGTACGTTCCTGCGCTCACGCTGAAAGTTGGCGTGGAGGCCTGCGGCGTGGGCGGGGGCGTGTTGCTGCCCGCGCCGCCACCTCCGCAGCCTGCAAGAAAGATTGCGGCAATGCTGAGCCATGAGAGAGCGTGGGAACGGTTGCTGCTGAGCATGCTCGCCAGCATTGCTTATCTCCTGAAGTGTTGGAACGGCTGGCTAACGTACGGAATACAGAGTGATGGACTCCGCAGGTTCTTCAATGTGCACTTGATCGTTGCGGATGGCAGGTGCGCTTCCGTCGATCGGCGCGAGACGATGAAACTCCGTGCATCCGGCAAGAGCGGTCTGCTGCATGGGCAAATCGATCGGCGCGCTCTTCTCCGCTTTATTCGCAACGATGAGGACGCGCTCGCTGGAATGATCCGCGGAACATCCTGTGTCCACCGGCGTGCGAAGAAATGCGAATGTATTGTTGGTTGCCAGCAGATTCTGTTCGAGCCCGGATTGCAGCACCGGATTGCTGGATCGCAAGGCAAGCAGACTTGAAGTCCAGGTGAAAAGATCCTGCTCCGCGCGCGTGCGGCCGGATGCAGCGAAGGCGCTGTGCACATCTCCTGCGAAGCCGCCGGGAAAGTCATGACGGTTGTCCGGATCGGCGCCGCCGGTCATGCCAATCTCGTCGCCGGAGTAGATTTGCGGCGTGCCGCGCAACGTGGCCAAAAGGCCGAGACCCAGCTTGAGCCTGGGAATCGATCCGTGGGCATCGGTGAGAAAGCGGGTGGTGTCGTGATTGCCAATGAAGAAAACGAGCCGCTCGGGATGCGGGTAAAGCGCATCCTGGCGAAGAACGGAGGCCAGTTCCGTCATGGGCTTGTCCAGCGTGAGCACATCGCGCAGCGTGAAGTAGACGGGGAAATCAAAAGGCGTGTCGAGGCCCGTATCAATCCCTGCGTGTGCAACTCCGCCGGCAAAGAAGGATGTAATCTCCGGGTCGCGATGAAAGACTTCGCCAACCGTGGTGACGTGCGGATAGACGCGATGCAGAGTGGCGTGGAAGTCCTGCCAGAAGGAACGATCCACATAGGAGAATGTATCGAGCCGAACGCCGTCCACATTCGCAGTCTCAATCCACCACAGCGCATTCTGAATCAAGTACTGCGCTACGAGCGGATTTTGCTGGTTGAGGTCGGGCATGGCGTCAGTAAACCAGCCGTGCGTTATGTCATTCCAGGCACGCTGCGGAGCGTGCGGATCTACAAGCTGATAGAAGTCATGCTGCGCCTGCTGATGATGCTCGAGCGTGCCATGGAACCAGTCGGGCGCTGGCGGATCGAGCACCCACGGATGCTGCACACCGATGTGATTGGGAACGAGATCGAGGATGAGCTTGATGCCGCGCGCATGGAGCGCGTCTGATAGATGGCGGTAATCCTGCAGTGTGCCGAAGTGTGAATCGACGGCATAGAGGTCTGTTGCAGCGTAGCCGTGATAGGAGTCGTGCATGTTTGCGTTGGAGACGATGGGCGTGGTCCACAGCGCTGTGATGCCGAGTTGCTTCAGATAGTCGAGATGCTGCTCGATGCCGGCGAAGTCTCCGCCGTGCCAGCCACGCGATGCCGCGCGGTCATAGCCGGGCTGATTGTTGCCGGGGTCGCCGTCTGCAAAGCGATCGGTCATGATGAGATAGATGACGTCAGCGGAGGAGAAGCCGGCGTGCGCCTTTGGATCCTGCGAGCGAGCCTGAAGCGCGTAGCTATGCTGCGCCTGACCGGCGTTGTTGCTGGCCGCGATCTGCAGGGTTTGCGGCGAGGCATTGGCAGTGCTGAGCCAGACGAAGGCCCAGTGGCCGTTTGGCGAAGACTGCGTGCGGACGATCGTTACATGCTTGCCCGTGATGCGGAAGCGTGCGTGATCCAGATGCTCACCGTGCAACAGCAGCATGGGATCGGGCATGCCGGCCCACCAGCCGGGCGGGTCGATCTTGTCAATGCGCGGCGCCTGTGCACATGCATCGGGCAGAAGAAAGCACAGACAGAAAAGCGCCAGAAAACGGGACAGCAACCGCATGAGGATCTCCGAGAGAGAGCGAGCGTAGGTGCAGCGGACAGAGTACCGCTCCGGCACTTGACTCACAACCAAAACATTATCTTGTGGTGATGCCCCGCGGCAGCCAGGCGACTGCCGCGGGTTGGTTCAGTGGCTTGTCCTTCGCCAGGAGACTAGAACGTGAGACGTCCACCGAACTCGAGTTGGCGCTCAGTGTATTCGCGAGTTCCATCGATCGCGCCAAAGTTGCTTAGCGGGTTGGAGTTGTTCACGCCGGAGTCCAGGTAACCGTTGGGGTTGGTGAACTGCGGCGTGTTGAAGACGTTGTAGGCCTGGAAGCGGAACTCGAACTTGATCTTCTCTGGCAGGGTGAAGCTCTTGAAGAGAGCAGCATCCATGCCGCGATAGCCAGGCCCGTGGAGCACGTTGCGATTCAGGCTGCCGGGACGAATGGGAATGCCAGCGGCCGTGACCGGCGGAGGCGTAAACGATCCGGTGGCGAACCACTGATGCAGCGTCTTGGGATAAGAGACTCCCTTGACGATGTCCACGCGGTTGGTAAACGTGGAGTTGATGATGTTGCCGTTGGGATCGGTTCCCTTGTTGGTGGTGAGATCGAACGGCGTGCCGGTTTGCAGCGTGACCACGGTGTCGAACTGCCAGCCGCCTATGGCTTCATCCAGAGCGAGCGGGATGTTGGAGCCGAAGGCCTTGCCACGCCCGAAGGGCAGCTGTGCCAGCCCGCTGAAGCTGAAGGTCTGGCGCTGGTCCTGGTCGGCGCTGCCGTAGTTGGCGGCCATGTCGATGCCCGAGGCGGTGATGAACATATTCTGCCCCGGGCCGTTGGCGCCGGTGGAGAAGGCACCGTTGGAGTTATCGAAGGTATGCGACCAGGTGTAGGCGGCCGTAAGCTGCACGCCCTGCAATGCGCGGCGATTGAGGAAGACCTGCAGAGCGTTGTAGTTGCCTGAGCCGATGTTCGCGCCCTCCGTGATGGAGCCGCGCTTGGGATAGAGTGTGGTGGTGCTGTTGAGCACGGGCCCGTTGATATTGAACCACGTGGAGAGACGATCGGACTTGTCGCCTACGTAGGCTGCGTTGATGGAGGTGTCCTTGTCGAGCTGGCGCTCCAACTGCAGGTTCCACTCCATGACGCGCGGGGTCTTGTTCGTAGGCAGAACCGCGAGCAGAGCTGCGTTGACCGGGTTGGAGCGATCGACCGTGGAGCCGAAGATCGGCAGCGGAAGCGCGCTGGTGGCGTTCAGATTGTTGTTGTCGCCCGCAGGGCCCTGACCGGTGAAGGTGATGCGGAAAGCATTGCCCGCCGTGTACTGCTCATAGCCGTTGAAGTCAGGATTGTTGGAGAGCTGGTTGCCCACGCCTCCACGGTCGAGGAAGTAGAAGATGCCGAAGCCGCCGCGCAGGGACGTCTTGCCATCACCGAGCAGATCGTAGGCAAAACCAAGGCGCGGAGCGAAGTTGGTCTTGTCTGTCTGGATGATGCTGCGGCTTACGCCATTGCTGCCGGCCACGACGAGGGTCTGCGTGTTGAGGTTGAAGTCAGACTGCTCGTTATGGATTTCGTAGGGGTTGGTATAGAGGTCATAGCGGATGCCAAGGTTGAGCGTGAGGCGACGATTGAGCTTCCAGTCGTCCTGCGCGTAGTAGCCCGTTTCCCAGTTGACGGTGTCGAAGTACTGGCTGGCAACGCCGATGGCGTAGTCTGTGAAGCCGGCCAGCAGCTCAGACTGTTCAAAGCCGGTGAAGCGGCCGGTGCCGGGATAGTTGAAGCCGCCGATGTTGAAGTAGCCCTTGGAGTCCGGCGTGTTGAAGAAGTCTACGCGGCGATGAATGATGGAGGCTCCAACCTTGAAGGAGTGGGCTCCACGCACGATGGAGACGGAGTCTGCGAACTGGTTGGTATGCTGCGGCACCTCGTACGGACCCCAGTCGCCGGTGTACTCCAGCTCATAGCCGTTGCCGCCGATGAGTGCGCCGCCGCCGAGAAGCGCGTTGCGGTTGGCATTCAGGATTCCAAGGTTCGCGGAGACCGCGGTCCCCTCCATGGGATTGATGTACGCGTAGAACGGCCGCACATAGCCGTAGCGGAACTCGTTGACGATGTGCGGGCTGAAGGTGTGCGTCCAGCCGGCTGCCCCGCCGCGGGGATGGTTGACGTTGGCGCCTGTGCCGTAGCCGGCAGGCAGATTGGGAAATTCGCTGCTCTTGGGATTCTGGAACTGGCCGTAGCTGTAGCGGACGAAGAGCAGGTCACGGCTGCTGACGTTGGCGTCGAGACGGATGTCGAAGTCGGTCTCGTTCACCGTTTCTTTCTCGTGGGTCTGGTAGTTCTGCACAAGGCCGTTGTGCGCACCCAGGCCGGGCGTGGGCAGCGGGAAGGCCTGCAGGTACTTCAACGCAGCTGGATTGGCGCGGCTGGTGGGGATGATGTTGCCCTGGAACGGCGCGCACGTGAGGGGATCGTAGATGGCTCCCGGCACGGCGCCCGTAACCGTAGCGCAACCGGTGGTGGACGCATACTGCGCAGGCGTGGTGGTCAGCGGATTGGGGTCAGCGAGGAGCTCAGAGAAGTCGCCGGTACGCTCAAGCGCTGTGGGCACCGTAACCATGCCGGAGTTGCCGGGTAGCGCTTCGCGCACGTCAGCCAAATCGCCGAAGGCGAAGAGCTTGTTGCGCAGAATGGGGCCACCGACGGCAAAGCCGTACTGATGCTTGCGGTAGGTCGTGGTCTTGCTGCCGGGATTGAAGTAGGCGTTCTGCGAGTTGTTAGCGTCGAAGGCCTGGTCGCGATAGAACTCGTAGGCCGAACCGTGAATGCTGTTGGTGCCGCTCTTGATGGATGTCTGAATGATAGCGCCGCCGGCCTTGCCGAACTCGGCGGGGGCCATGGTGGTGTTGACGCGGAATTCCTGAGTGGCCTCAATGGGCGGAACGAAGACGATGGTGTTGACGAGGCCGTCGTTGTTGTCAACGCCGTCCAGCTCGTAGTTGTTGGCCTGCTGACGAAGACCGTTGGTGGAGAGGGCCGTGCCGCCCACATCGAAGAAGCGCGAGAACTCGACGTTGCCGTTGACACCGGAGACTGCCGAACCATACGCGCCGCGCGTCATGCCCGGAGCCAGCAGGGCAAGCTGCGTGAAGTTGCGGCCGTTGAGCGGAAGCTGCGTAATCTGGTCAGACTGGATGACGGCGCCGGTGGAGGACGTGGACAGATCGACGATGGGAGCAGCGTCCGTCACCATCACCGACTCATTGACCGCGCCGGGCTTGAGCTTGAAGGCAAGAGTTACGACCTGGGAGACCTGAAGGACAAACGGCTGGTTGACGGTCTCAAATCCGGCCGCCTTGACGGTTGCCCGGTAGTTGCCGCGAGGCAGAGCCTCAAAGTGGAACAGGCCGGCAGCATCGACGGCGGCGGACCGGGTGAGGCCGGTGTCTGTATTTGTAATTTGAACAGAAGCGGTGGAGACTACCGCTCCCGTCGTGTCCTGTACGGTGCCGCGAATGCTGCCGAGATCAGACTGTGCGAACAGCCGGGGCAGCAACAGGCAGGACAGCAGAGCCACCAGGACCGCGGCCGAATAACGCAGGCGACGGTGCCCGGTTGGCATGGGCATGAATCCCTTGAACATCACTGTTTCCTCCAAGAAATGCTTGATTGCTGGGTACGAATCGCGACTCCCGGATGCGACCGCTACGTGTCACTCCGGGTAGCCACAGACGAAGAAACGCTTCGGCGACAGGGATGGTCAATCAACAGCGGGCCAATTCGCGCTCAATTTACACTCATCGAATATTTCGTTTATTTTCATATTTTTATGGGTACATATCTCCTGCCGGATGGTGCCATTTGGGCGCCATCCATCCGTAGATGGAGAGGGAATACATTCCTTCTGGCTTACACTACGGTGCAGGGATCAGTCAGGGCCCGGTGACCATGGAGCAGGACAACGGCGGCGCAAGACGGGTGCAGTTTGGCCTTTTTGAAGCTGACTTGAAGAGCGGCGAACTGCGGCGCTCCGGCGTACGAGTCCGCCTGCAAAGCCAGCCCTTCAAGCTGCTGGTGGCCCTGCTGGAGCATCCGGGCGAGGTGGTTTCCCGGGAGACGCTGCAACACCTGCTGTGGGGCAGCGACACCACGGTGGACTTTGACCATAGCCTGGGCATCGCGGTAAACAAGCTGCGCGATGCTCTGGGCGACTCGGCCGAGAATCCGCGCTTTGTGGAGACTCTGGCCAAGCGCGGCTACCGGTTCATTGCCCCGGTCAAGACGATCGACCCATCCCCTGCGCCAGCTTCGGCCGAGGCGGCCACGCCGGATTTGCCCGCTGCCCCAACCAGCCGGAGCAACCGGAATCGATGGCGCTGGGTGGCGGGCGCGCTGGCGCTGGTGATTCTTGCCCTGGCGGCGATTCTGTTCCAGCGCCCGCAGGTGCTTAAACCCTATCGGATTGTGCAGGTTACGTACTCCGGGCATGTGCTGGCAAATGATCTGGACGTGCAGAGCGTCTCCAGCTCGGCCAGCGATGGCGCGCGGCTCTACTTTTCGCAGATGAACGGCGGCAACCCCGCGCTGGCGGTTGCGCTGGCGGCCAACGGCGAGATCAGCTATATCGATCTGCCGTCGGAGATTGGGGCTCCGCTGATTGGGTCGCTTTCTCCGGATGGGTCCAAGCTGATTGTTCACAGCCACTTGCAGGCCGACCCGGAGCAGCCGCTGTGGATTGTGCCCACACTGGGCGGGGACGCGCTGCGGGTGCCGAATGTGGTGGCGCACGATGCGACCTGGATGCCGGATGGGCGACATCTGCTGGTGGCCAACGGAAATGACCTGGCGATTGTGGGAACCGATGGGAGCGATCCACATAGCTTTTTGAAAACACAGGGATTGGGATTCTGGCTGCGCTGGTCGCCGGATGGCAGCCGCCTGCGCTTTACCGTGCGGGATACGAAGAACCTGACGCTGTCATTGTGGGAGGCGGATGCGGATGGAAGTCATCTGCATCCGCTGCTGCAGGGCTGGAGTCAGCCGGCCAGCGAGTGCTGCGGAAGCTGGACCCCGGACGGCGAATTCTATGTCTTCCAGTCGTGGCACTCGGGGCACAGCGAGATATGGGCGTTGCAGGAGCACCCCTGGTACAGGAAGGACCGCGAACCACGGCAGATTACGAATGGCCCGCTGGACTATGAGGCTCCCAGCACGTCTCCGGGGAGCCACCGGATCCAGTTTATCGGGGTGGACTGGCAGATTGAGCTGCTGCGGGCGACGCCTAAATCAAATGCTTTCCTTGCGTTAGAGAGCAATTTGAGCACGGCGGCGCTGGCGGTTTATTCGGCGGATGGACAGTGGGTTGCGTGGCTGAACGCCTCGGACGGCTCGCTGTGGCGCAGCCGGGCCAATGGCACGGAGCGGCTGGAGCTGACCACGCCGCCGTTTCGCATCTTCAATATGAAGTGGTCTCCTGACCACAGGCAACTGGCGCTGATGGGAGAGGAGCCGGGCAAGCCGTGGAGGGTGTATCTGATGGATGCAGACGGCGGCAAGCTGACGCCCGCGCTGAATGAGGACCGCAACGAGGCCGATCCGGACTGGGCTGCAGACGGCCAGACGCTGGTCTTTGGGCGTCCGCCGGACCGCATGGATATGGGCCAGCCCAAGGCCATTCATTTGTTGAACCTGCAGACGCACCAGGTGACGGAGGTTCCGGGATCAGCCGGGTTGTTCAGCCCGCGATTCTCCCCGGATGGGCGGTATATCGCCGCAATTCGCCTTGACCAGAAGGCGCTGATGCTGTTTGACCGGACAACGGAACGCTGGACCACGCTGGCGGTTCACGGCGTGGGCGACCCGACGTGGTCGCATGACAGCCGGTTTGTCTACTTCCAGGATTTTCTGGAACAGGGGAAGCCGATCTACCGCGTGGCGATCCCGGCAGGGCCGGTGGAGCAGGTGGCAACCATCCGCAGCCTTCAGCCGATTGCCGCGACCGACTACCGGCTTATCGGGCTGGCTCCGGGCGACCTGCCCATGGTGAGCGCGCGCACCTCCAGCGTGAATCTGTATCGCGTGGACCTGGACGAGCACTAAGCCGGGCAGCACATCCATGTATATTGATGGCCTGCGAGGAGCCGGCTCCTGGAGCGGTGCTCCCGCGCCTGCCTGGGCGATTCCGGGCCATCTCCGGGTTATTTTGGGGCAATCCGGTTGCAATCCTTTTGGAATCCTCACAGTCGCGATTTGTGTTTTGGGGCATAATCTCCGGGGCGGTGCGGACAGGCTGAACCGGGGGGGTTCAAGCCCCGGGGAGCAGTGCTGCCGAAAAAATCCTGCGTCCTGTTGTAACGAATACCCGGCAAGGGGACTTTTATGAGTTGCATGATCACCCCAAGGACACTTCTCCCGATGCGAATGCGCTTTCGTCGAACGCATGGTCTGGCCTTGATGCTATTGCTGGCCGGCTCGGCTGCCATTGCTCAGGAGCCGCTGACACTGCAGCAGGCCATCCAGCAGGCGCTGGGGCAGAGCCCGGATGCAGCCGTGGCTCGCGCCGACAGCGAAGAGGCAAAGGCCAATGCTTCCCTGGCCCGCACCCAACTGTTTCCACAAATGAACTTTACCGAGGATATGTCGCGGGGCAACGACCCCGTGTATGTCTTTGGCGCCAAGCTGCGGCAGCACCAGTTTACGCAGGCAGACTTTGCCGAGAATGCGCTGAACCGGCCGCTGCCGATTGGCAACTTTGCCACGCGCTTCTCCGGCTCGTGGATGGCCTTTGACACGTTCCGCACGCAGAAGACGATTCGCAGCGCGGACCTGATGCGCAAGAGCGCGGACTCCTCAGCGAAGGCCGTGAACCAGAAGATCGTCTTCGATGTGGTGCAGGCGTACCAGTCCGTGCTGTACGCCGAGCGGCAGATTGCCGTTACGCAGCACGAGCAGGAGACGGCGGCGGCGCTGATGTCTTCCGTGCAGGACCGCGTGAAGGCGGGGCTGGCGGTGGAGTCGGACCTGATGTCGGCCCAGGTGAACGTGGCGGCGCGCAAGCAGGAGTTGATTGCCGCGCAGGGCGGGCTGGAGCTGGCCTGGGCGCAGTTGCGCGTGGCCATGGGCGCTCCCAACCTGGCAGAGACCCAGCTGAAGGCGATTGAGCCGCGTACATTTCCTGCGACAACGCTGGATGAGGAGCTGACGACAGCAGCCAGGACGCGCCCGGACCTGATGGCACTGGGGCAGGCGCAGTCGGCGCAGGCGGCGGCGGTGAGTGCGGCCAAGCTGAGCTTTGGCCCGCATGTGAGCGCCTACGGCAACTGGGAGGAAGACCGGCCCTCGTTTGGCAGCTCCGGCGGCAACAACTGGGTGGCCGGAGTGCAGGTGGGCATTGACATATTGCCCCTGGGCAAGCGCGCCCAGCTGGCGCGGGAGACTGCGGCCAAGCAGCGCGTGGATGCGCAGATGGCGTCGTATCAGCAGAACATCCGGCTGCAGGTGAGCCAGGCGCACATTCAGCGGCAGACGGCGCAACTCTCACTGGAGACGGCGCGCGCCGCAATGGATCAGTCCGCGGAGAGCCTGCGCATCCTGCGCAATCGCTATGGCGCGGGGTTGGCGACGATGACGGACCTGCTGAGCGCGGAAGATGCACAGCGCCAGAGCCAGACCAACTATTGGCATGCGGTGTACGGCAATGCCGTGGCGTATGCCCAACTGTTATTCGCGACAGGGACACTGACTCCTGATGCGGCGGAGGTTTTGCAATGAAGATTGTTTTGTCGGTTTGTTTGATCGCCGCCTCTTCGGCGATGCTGGCCGGATGCAACTCCGGGGATAAGAGCCAACCGGCCGCGACGCAGACGGCCCAGGCCCGCGTGGTGACGAGCCAGCAGCAGCAGGCGGCGGAGGCCATCCGCGCCACGGGCACGCTGCACGCGCATGAGACGGCGGTGGTGTCCGCGCAGGTGGTGGGCCGCATCCAGCAGGTGCTGGTGCATGAGGGCGACAGCGTGCGCGCCGGGCAAACGCTGGCGGTGCTGGATGACGCCACGCTGCGCGCAGCCGTGGAGCAGGCGCAATCTGGCGTGAAGGCCGCCGAGAACCAGCAGGCAGCAGCGCAGACCAATGCAGCACTGGCAGCCAGCACGCTGGCGCGCTACCAGCAGTTGCAGTCGCAGAAGAGCGTGAGCCCGCAGGAACTGGATGAAGTGACTCGCCGCTCTGAGGCAGCCTCGGCACAGGTGGATGCGATGCGCGCGCAGAGCAACGCCGCCAAGGCGCAGGCAACCAGCGCGCAGACCATGCTGAGCTACACACGCATTCGCGCTCCGTTTGCGGGCGTGGTGACGGCGCGCATGGCCGACCCCGGCACGCTTGCCTCGCCGGGCGTTCCGCTGCTGCAGGTGGACAGCGCAGGGCCGCTGCAGTTGCAGGCCACGGTGGATGAGTCCGCCATCAACATGATTCACATGGGCATGAA
The DNA here is from genome assembly GCA_021781495.1 of Acidobacteriota bacterium. Lineage (GTDB taxonomy): Bacteria > Acidobacteriota > Terriglobia > Terriglobales > Acidobacteriaceae > Telmatobacter. Next base: position 17,872 of record JAJXWS010000018.1, read on the forward strand.
GATTCCGGTGCGGGTGGATGCCGCGGGCGGAGCCGATTTGACAGGCACCGTAGCGGAGATTGTTCCCGCGGCGGACCCGGCAAGCCACAGCTTTACGGTGAAGATCAACCTTGCTCCCTCCAAGCTGTTGCGCGCGGGCATGTATGGCACTGCGGAGATTGCCACGGGCACGCGCCAGGCGATTCGTGTGCCGCGCTCGGCGATTGTCATTCGCGGCTCGCTGCCGTGCGCCTACGTGCTCGACGGCAACGGCATTGCGCAGATGCGCTACGTGACGCTGGGCGCCGCACAGGGCAACCTGGTGGAGGTGCTGTCGGGCATCTCTGCCGGAGAGAAGCTGGTGGATGATCCGGGAGATCGGGAACTGGCCGGCAAGCGCATCGAGGTCCAGCCATGACGACAGAGAATCCGAAACACGCCGGGCTGGGACTGGCCGGACGGCTGGCCCATGCCTTTCTCAACTCCAAGCTGACGCCGCTGTTTGTTGTGGCGTCGCTGGCGCTGGGCGTCTTCTCCGTTGCGGTGATTCCGAGGGAAGAAGACCCGCAGATCCTTGTGCCGATGCTGGACATCACGACGGCGATGCCGGGTGCGTCGCCGGCTGAGGTGGAGCAGCGCGTCACCATGCCGATCGAGACGATGGTGCACGAGATCTCCGGCGTGGAGTATGTCTACTCGACATCGAGCCCGGGGCAGAGCCTGGTGATTGTGCGCTTCCTGGTAGGCACGCCGCAGGAAGATGCGCTGATCAAGGTTTACAGCAAGCTCTACTCCAACCTGGACCGCATGATTCCGGGCGTCTCTCAGCCCATCATCAAGGCTCGCTCGATTGATGACGTGCCGATTCTGTCGCTCACGCTGTGGGGCGCGCACTACAACGGTTATCAGCTCCGCGCGATTGCGGATGAGGTGCAGCACAACATTCAGCAGACGCCGGACGTCTCAGAGAGCACGGTGATCGGCGGGCTGCCGCGCACCATGCGCGTGATGCTGAGCACGGCCAAGCTGAATGCCTACGGGCTTTCGCCGCTGGCGATTGTCGGTCATCTGCAGGCGGCCAACGCCAAGCTGCAGGCGGGCAGCTTTGCGGAGAACAACCAGGAGATCCGGGTGGATGCGGGCGACCTGTTCACCAGCCGCAAGGACCTGGAGTCCGTGGTGGTGGCGGTCGATCACGGGCGGCCTGTGTATCTGCGCGATGTTGCCGACCAGATACTTGATGGCCCATCAGACCCGGCCAATTACGTGCTCTTCGGCACGACGAACTCCAGCGCCGGACCGAACCAGGTTGCGCAGCAGTATCCCGCGGTGACCGTGACTGTGGCCAAGCGCAAGGGAACCAACGCAACCGACATTGCCAATGCCGTGCTGAAGCGCGTGCAGGAGATGAAGGGCGTCCAGATTCCCAACGACGTTACGGTTACGACGACGCGCAACTACGGCGACACAGCCAAGGCCAAGTCCGATGAGTTGCTGGAGCACCTGCTGCTGGCCACGCTGTCGGTGACGTTTCTGATTGCGCTCTTTCTTGGCTGGCGCGAGTCCGGCGTGGTGCTGCTGGCCATTCCTGTAACGCTGGCGCTCACCATGTCCATCTTTTACTTTCTGGGCTACACCATCAATCGCGTCACCCTGTTTGCGCTGATCTTCTCTATCGGCATCCTGGTGGACGACGCCATTGTGGTGGTGGAGAACATGGTGCGGCACTTCCGGCTGCCGGAGAATCAGCATCGCCCGTGCAGCGACGTGACGGTGGAGGCGGTTGCCGAGGTGGGCAATCCCACCATTCTGGCCACCTTTGCCGTGATTGCGGCTGTGCTTCCCATGGCCTTTGTCCGCGGCCTGATGGGCCCGTACATGCGGCCCATTCCGGTGGGCGCGTCGGCGGCCATGCTGTTCTCGCTGATGGTGGCCTTTGTGGTGTCGCCGTGGGCTGCAATGCGGCTGCTGGGCAAGCACCTGGGCGGAGCGCGCACCCTGGAGCCAGAGCAGGAGAACTGGAGAACGCGGCTCTACCGGCGCGTGATGACGCCGTTGATTGCTTCCGCCAGAAACCGCATGCTGTTTTTCATCGCCGTGATTGTGCTGCTGCTCATCTCGGTTGCGCTGGTTCCGCTGGGACTGGTGCGCGTGAAGATGCTGCCCTTCGACAACAAGAGCGAGCTGCAGGTGGTGGTGAACATGCCGGACGGCACGCCGCTGGAGCAGACGCTGCGCGTGGCGCAGGCGCTGGGCACCGAGCTGGCTCGCCAGCCGGAGGTGATCAACTACCAGGAGTATGCGGGGACATCGGGCCCGTACAACTTCAACGGCCTTGTGCGCCACTACTTCATGCGTCGCATGCCGAACCAGGCCGACATCCAGGTGAACCTGTTGCCTGCCAACAAGCGCAGTGCGCAGAGCCACGCCATTGCCAAGCGGCTGCGTCCGCTGCTGATTGCGATTGGCAACCAGTACGGCGCGCGCATCCAGGTGAGCGAGGTTCCGCCGGGACCGCCGGTGATCCAGACGCTGGTGGCCGAGGTGTATGGGCCGGATCCGGACGGGCAGGTTCGCGTTGCCCAGCAGATCAAGTCCATCTTCCAGAGCACGCCGGGCGTGGTGGATACCGACTGGTATGTGGAGGACCCGCAGACCCAGCTGGCGATTCACGTGGACCAGGTGAAGGCCGCGCAGCATGGCATTGCGGTGGCGGACGTGGCCAAGGCGCTGACGCTTGCCACCTCGGGCATGGAGGTGGGCCTGCTGCACGACGGCAACTCGCGTGAGCCGATTCCGATGACGGTGCAGTTCACGCGTCCGGATCGCTCGTCCGAGCAGGCCCTAGAAAACATTCACCTGCCCGGAGCCGATGGCTCGATGGTCTCCCTGCGAGAGCTTGTGACCATCGATCACGAAACGATTCCGCGCAGCATCTACCACAAGAATCTGCGTCGCGTGGTGTACGTGACCGGCGATGTGGCCGGCGCGGAAGAGAGCCCCGTGTACGCGATTCTGAAGATGAACAAGCAGCTGGACAACCTGAAGCTGCCGGCCGGCTACACGCTCACGCGCTACAACGCGGAGATGCCTGAGTCGTCCGATCACTACTCGATGAAGTGGGACGGCGAATGGCAGATCACGATCGAGGTCTTCCGCGATCTGGGCCTTGCCTTTGCCGCAGTACTGGTGCTGATCTACGTGCTGGTGGTCGGCTGGTTCCGGTCCTTCATTGTGCCGCTGATCATCATGGCGCCGATTCCGCTGACGCTGGTGGGCATTCTGCCCGCGCATGCGCTGATGGGCGCGTTCTTTACGGCAACGTCGATGATCGGCTTTATTGCCGGCGCCGGCATCATCGTGAGGAACTCGATCATCCTGGTGGACTTCATCGAGCTGCGACGCAGCCAGGGAGTGGAACTGGGTCAGGCAGTGATTGACGCAGGTGCGATTCGCTTCCGCCCGATGCTGCTGACGGCAGCCGCCGTTGTGGTGGGCGCAAGCGTGATTCTGACGGACCCCATCTTCCAGGGACTTGCCGTATCGCTGATTGCCGGGGCCATTGCATCCACGTTCCTTTCGTGGCCCACGATTCCGATTCTGTACTACATCGTTCACTCGCACACCAAGCAGGATATTTCCTGTGAATCTGAGAAATAACAAGGAGAACTCTCATGACCGTTGAACGCGCACTTCGCATGGCTGCAGGCATCGTGGTTCTGGTATCGCTTGCGCTGGCTCACTTTGTCTCACTGAACTGGCTGTGGCTGACAGCCTTTGTGGGCCTTAACCTGCTGCAGTCGGCCTTTACCAACTGGTGCCCCGCCATGATGATCTTCCGCGCGATAGGCCTGAAAGATGCAACCTGCGGGACCAAGTGAGGACGCATGACAGACAAGCGATTTGATGCGTCGCAGGCGCATCGGCTGGATGCGCCGGAACGGCTGACATGGTTGCCTCCCGGCGAGGTGGTGCAGGCGCTGGGCATTCAGCCGGGCGACGTGATTGCCGACATCGGCGCGGGCACGGGATACTTTGCCCTGCCGATGGCAATCGCGGCGGGACCGCAAGGCAAGGTATTCGCCGTGGATGCGCAGGCGGAGATGCTGGGACATCTGCAGGAGAAGATCTCCAAGCACGAAGCAGAGGGCATTGAGCTGGTGCATGCGGAAGCGCACGCAACCGGCCTGCCCGCAGCAAGCTGCAACGTGGTCTTTCTGGCCAACGTGTGGCACGAGTTTGCCGATCGCGCCGCCGTGCTCGCCGAGGCCAAACGCATCCTGAAGCCCGCGGGACACATCGCCATTCTGGACTGGCGTCCGGATGTGGAGCGCGAGGCCGGACCGCCGCTCGATCACCGCATCCGCGCGGCAGATGCCGTGCAGGAACTCCAGGGCGCTGCGTTTGCAAAGGCAGGGCAGTGCAACATTGGCAAATATTCCTGGCTTGTCCAGGGGGAGTGGAAGGGATGACTGCCCGGAAACACTCCGCCGAGGCAGGGGCAACCCGGCCACGGCGGAGTGAGCAGGTGAAGGACGAGGTGTATCGCCAGATGTTTCGGCTGGAGGCGAGCCGTCCTGGCGCCGAGTTGGATCTAGCCCTTGCGCTGCTGCGCGCATGGATGGATGCGGAATCCAAACCCGAGAGCTGCGAGGAGCGGCAGTGGCTGCACAAGATTTGCCCCATATGCATTGCAATGATCGAGACTGCGATGCATCCGGGCAGCCCGTCGCGCTCCTGCGTGCAGTGAGCATGAAGACTGGCTCCGGCGTTCCGGCCCCAACCGGAGCAATGCGACGCGCGGCCAATGCAGCGAATATACTAGAGATGAGACGCACTTTTTCCCATGCGCCCTGAACTGATACAAGCTGCAGAACTGTTGCAACGCAATACGCCCGAAGCTGTGGAAGAGGCGATCCGGTTGCTGCAGAACACGGTCTATTCCTTCAGCATGAAGGTCTGCGGGCATCCGGAGGATGCCGAGGACACCATGCAGGAGGTGCTGTACCGTTCGCTGGGCCATCTGGCCAAGATTCAGGACCCGCAGGCGCTGGCGGTGTGGCTTTACACGGTGACACGAAACCGCTGCTGGCGCATGCGCCGGAAACCGGCGAACACGCCGGCGCGCACGCTCTCACTGGATGAGCTGATGCCGGATGATGCGGAGCTTGGCCGCCTGCTGCAGGATGCCGCGGAAGATCCGGAGGGCAACCTGCTGCACGCCGAGCGGCATCACCTGCTGCATGAAGCGGTGCTGCACATTCCGGCGCAGTTGCGGATTGTGCTGGTGCTGCACGACATGGAGGACCTGAACACGGACCAGGTTTCGCAGATACTCGATCTGCAGCCGGGAACGGTGCGGGTTCGGCTGCATCGCGCGCGACTGGCCGTGCGCAAGGAGATGGGCCGCGTGCTGGAAGGCGAAGCAGCGCAGGCGGAGGCACAGACCGCAACGAGCCGGAAGCGCGGCAAGACAAAGGCGGGCAAGCGCCCCACGGCGTGCAAGGAACTGTTCTCGAACCTCTCAGAGTATCTGGATGGGCGCGTGGAGCCGCGCACGTGCGAGGAGATGCAGGCGCACATTGAAGGATGTCCGTCCTGCGTGGCTTTTCTGCGCGACCTGCGCGCGGCCATTGACCGTTGCCGGGCGATGGAGGTTCCGTGCGATCCGGCGGTGGCGCCGAGGCTTCGCTCCATTCTGACGCGCGAGTATCTGCGCATGCTGGGAATGGCGGTACCGGAGAGTACGCAGGCCGCGCTGTAACACAACGCCGGTCTTGTGGCTTTTAAGTAAGGAAGACTAAGGAGAAGCATGGAAATTAAAGTCAAACATCTGGACCAGGTCCGGTTCGCGATTGAAGCGCGTTCGCACACGATCATCTGCGATCAGCCGACGGATAACGGCGGCGCGGATACGGGCATGACGCCACCCGAGTTTCTGCTGGCATCGCTGGGCTCTTGCGCGGCTTTTTATGCGGTGCAGTACCTGAGGACGCGGAACCTGGACCAGCAGAACGTGGAAGTGACGGTGACCGCAGAGAAGCTGAAGCCGCCGGCGCGGCTGGGCAACTTCCGCATCCAGGTGAATTGCCCGGTGCAACTTACGGAAGAGCAGACGCAGGGCCTGATCCGCTCTGTGCATCACTGCCTTGTGCACAACACGCTGCTGAATCCGCCGGAGATCAAGATTGAGCTGGCGATGGGCGAGCTTGCGGCGCAGTAAAGTAGATTGAACGGCAGCGGACGGCCTTGCTGCATCCGGCAGCACAGGACTGCGGATGCGGCAAGGCCGCGAGCTTCGCAATCGGAATCGCGGTAGAGGCCCGAGGATCGAATGGCAAGCCTGGAAAACTTTCGACTGGTCGTCTTCCGCACAGTCGCGGAGCAGTGCAGCTTTCGCAAAGCGGCGGAGGAACTCTACCTGACGCAGCCCGCGGTGAGCCTGCAGATCAAGGCGCTGGAAGAGGACCTGGGCGTGCAACTGTTTGACCGCAGCGGGTCGCGCATTGCGCTGACGGCTGCGGGCAGAAAGCTGCTGGACTATGCGCAGCAGGTGAATGCGCTGCTGACCAGGGCCGAGCAGGAGGTGGCGGCGCTGAGCGGCGAGCATGCCGGGCACCTGGCGCTGGGCGCCTCCACCACGATTGCGCAGTATGTGCTGCCGAGACTGGTGAGCGAGTTTTGCCGCGAGCATACGCGCGTGCAGCCGACGCTGATCAGCGGCAACACGGAGCATATTGTGAGCGCCGTGGTGCAGCAGCAGATCGCGCTGGGGCTGATTGAGGGCCCTGCGCACAGCCGCGATGTGAAGACGGAGCCGTTCCTGCTGGATGAGCTTGTGCTGATTGCGCCGGCGGCGCATGAATGGGCGGAGCGCGGCACGATTCAGCCCGCGGAGATTCAAGAGACGCCTTTGCTGATGCGGGAGCGCGGCTCTGGAACGCGGCGCGTGATTGAGATTGCGCTGGAGCGGCACCACGTGAAGCGCTCTGCGCTGAAGATTGTGATGGAACTGGACTCCATTGAGGCCATCAAGTCCGCGGTGGAGGCGGGCCTGGGCGTGGGCTTTGTGTCCCGCTGGGCGCTGGCCAAGGATATGCGGCTGGGAAGCAGCTTCAAGATTGTCGAGATCGAAGGCTTGCGGATACGGCGCGATTTTCTGCTGGCGTATCTGTCCGGGCCGGGGCCGCAGGGGCTGGCGCAGGAGTTTCGCCGCTTTCTGTTTGCGCGCGCGGGTGCTCGCCGTGCGCAGCCCAAAAGCGCGCAGGCATAGCGCCGCTCGCCTGCTGATAAAAACCGCAAATAGGCAATGAGGACTTCTGCTTGGACGCGCAGAATTTGCTGCGCCATGCTTAAGTTGTGTCCAAGAATATTTTCTTTGCCGGATTGATCGTTGCTGCCAGCGGATTGCTTTCGCCGCCATTGGCGCTGGTGGCGGGGCTGGCCTACGGATTCACCTTTGCGCATCCCTACCATCTGGATGCGAAGCGCCTGTCGAAGCTGCTGCTGCAGGTTTCCGTGGTGGGTCTCGGCTTTGGCATGGATCTGCACGAGGTGCTGCATGCCGGGCGCACAGGCTTTCTGTACACGGCGCTGAGCATCAGCTTTGCCATGCTGCTGGGCTGGGGGCTGGGCAAGGTGCTGCATGTGAAGCAGCGCATCTCGTTCCTCATCTCCACCGGCACGGCCATCTGCGGCGGTAGCGCCATTGCGGCGGTGGCTCCGGTGACGGACGCCAGCGAGGAAGAGATTGCGGTTTCCCTGGGCACGGTGTTCGTGCTGAACTCGATTGCGCTGCTGGCCTTTCCGGCGATCGGCGTCATGCTGCACCTGACGCAGACACAGTTCGGGCTGTGGTCGGCGCTGGCCATCCACGACACCAGTTCCGTGGTGGGCGCGGCGGCCAAGTATGGCGCTGTGGCGCTGGCCGTGGGCACCACGGTCAAGCTGGCGCGCGCCTTGTGGATTGTGCCGATGTCGGTGGGGACATCGATGGTGCGCAAGAGCAAGGCAAAGATTCAGCTGCCGTGGTTCATCCTCTTCTTCTGCCTTGCCGCGGTGGCCAACACCTACCTGCCCGCGCTGCAACCGGCTTATGCGCAGATGAAGCATCTGGGCATCATCGGGCTGACGGTGACGCTATTCCTGATCGGCACCGGACTCTCCGCAAAGACGCTGCGCGAGGTGGGTGTACGTCCTCTGCTGCAAGGAGTGCTGCTGTGGGTTGTGGTGGCTGCGGGCTCACTGGCGCTGATACGCGCCGGCTGGATCGCGCTGTAAACCACGCGCGACACGAGATACCCGGCCCCGGCGGCCGGGTATCTCTTTTTGCCCACCACTTTGCGCGCAGGCTTTAATTTGGCCCGGAGTCGCCCAGCAGATGCGACATGGTCTGGCTGTAGCCACGACGAAATGCCTCGCGATAGGCGCCCCACAGATCGCGCGGGACATCATCGGGATGGCGAAACTCGTCGCGATTGTTCACATCCGGGCGGCGGTGATTGCCATAGTCCTTCCGCGCGCCCTCCATGCCATCGAGGAAGCCGCGACGCTGGATCTGGTTGTAGGCGGAAGGGATCACGTCCCACCGGCCGGGCGCAGCGCCGCCGAGCAGGCGAGACATGGAAACGGTGTAGCCGCGACGAAAGCCCTCGCGATAGGGCTCCCAAAGCTCGGGCGGCATGTGCGGATTGAGATACTCCCAGCGGTTATTGACGTCCGGCTGGCGGTGATTGCCGTAGTCCTTGCGCGCGCCAATGAGCCCGTCGCGGAAGCCCTGGCGCTGCGCGTCGTTGTACCACCGGGGAGGCGCATCCGCGTCGTCGCGGCCGTACCCGGGTGGTGGAGGCCCATGCTGCGCGCTGGCCGGAACGGCGGCCACAAGCCCGCCCGCCAGCAACGCCACGAAAATCAGAAAGATGAGATAAGAAGTGCGTTTCATAAGGAACCTCTTCGCGTGTGCATCCCGCGCGGCTGTCCGGCACGCAAGGATGTGACGCTGCGTGAATATCCACGGCCCGGCCAACCGGCTGATTTGGAAATCACGACGATTGTATATAGCAACCCGGTTCGCAGGCATTTGTTCCCGGCACGGCGCAGGTATCGGGAGTAACCGGCGCCTGCCGCGTTGCCAGCGTTAAGCCGGCGTTTTACGGCTTGCCGGGAAGGCCGCGCGGCAGATGCTTTAGCATGGCCACATGGCGCCGCTGCTGGAAGTTCGCGACCTATGGATTCGGTTTGGCGGCAGCGAGGCTGTGCGCGACGTGAGCCTGCGCGTGGACGAGGGCGAGGTGCTGGGACTGGTGGGCGAGTCCGGCTCCGGCAAGAGCGTAACCTCGCTAGCCATTCTGGGGCTGCTGGGGCCTGCCGCGCGGGTGACGGGAGAGATTCGCTGGCATGGTGCGCCCGGTGCTGCGGCAGTGGACCTGCTGCGACAGCCGCCGGAGGCCATGCGCCGCCTGCGCGGCAAAGAGATTGCCATGATCTTTCAGGAGCCGATGACGGCTCTGAATCCAGTGATGACCATTGGCCGCCAGGTGGCGGAGTGCGCCATGGCCCACGCACACGGCTGGAGCGGGCGCGAGGCGAAGCGGCGGGCCATCGCGGCGCTGGAGTCGGTGGCGATTCCCGAGGCGGCCAGCCGGTACGATGACTATCCGCACCAGTTCTCCGGCGGCCAGCGGCAACGTATCCTTATCGCCATGGCGCTGATCAACCAGCCCCGCCTGCTGATTGCCGATGAGCCCACGACGGCGCTGGATGTGACCGTGCAGGCGCAGATTCTGGCGCAGCTGGCCGAACTGCAGCGCGAGCGGGGACTGGCGATGCTCTTTATCTCCCACGACCTGGCGGTGGTGGGCCAGGTGGCCGAACGCGTGGCCGTGATGCGCGCCGGGCAGGTGCTGGAGACCGGGCCAGCGGCGGAGTTGCTGACCCGCCCTGTGCATGCCTACACGCGCAGCCTGCTGGCCGCCGTTCCCACGCTGCGGACGGACCGCAATCAACCGCTGGCCCGCGTGGAGGACACGACCGGGGAGACAGCACTATACTCACCGCAGGCGGAGTGAGGCTGACGCAGCTTCGCCGGGCCGGACAGGACGATTCCCTGACAAGCATTTCCTTGGACAATTCAAGAGCGGACAAGTGAAAGACGCGCCCGCGCGCGCGATGGCGGAGGAGTGAAGATGAGATGGCAACCGCTGAAGACCGCAGCAGGCATCTGCCTGGCGCTGCTGGTGGCCGTTGTACCCGCGTGTTCCGCGCAGAGCGTACGCCCCAGCGTGCGCGCGAAGAAGGCTGCCCCCAAGCCGGAGCCGACGGCGCAGGATGTGTTTGAGTACATTCGCGGAGCCCTGCTCTCCATGAGCCCGGACGACGGCATCAACGACAACCTGGATGTGAAGTTCAACGAAACAACCCGGACGCTGACCGTGACGCAGCCGGATGGGCACTGCGATCAGTTCATGGGCTCGCTGGACTCAAACTACGTGGTGTGGGATGTGTTTGATCCCAGCTCCACCTACCAGAGCCGGGAGCGGCTGCTGAGGGTGACGCTGGTATCTGTGAGCGACAAGACGGCGCGGACCTGCTACAACAAGCTGAACCTGGCGGACACGACCGTACCGGCCAATCGCGCGCGGCTCCTGTTTTCGCTGTCGAAGGTGCAGCAGGTGCCCGGCTTTCAGGACAAGATGACCAAGGCCCTGAAGAAGCTGATTGTGCTGAGCGGGGGCGCGCCGCCGAACACCGTATTTTGAGCCGGCAGCGGATGGGATGCTGTGGGCAACCGGGGCTTCCCCGGAGACACGACCGCCCCCCGGCCGGGCCAGGAGGCGGAGTGGTGGAAATTGCTGGTATAGCTACTCGGCGACTGCGGCTTCAGCGACGGGCGCGGCTTCTTCGCCGGCCTCCGCGACCACCTGCACCTTGACGTGCGCGGTGACTTCGCGGTGCAGCTTGATGGCCACGGTGTACTCGCCCAGGCTCTTGAGCGGATCGGCGAGCTGGATCTTGCGGCGATCCAGTTCAAAGCCCTGCGTGGCGAGCTCGGCAGCGATATCCGCCGAGGTGACCGAACCGAAGAGCTGGCCGTTCTCGCCAGCCTTGCGGGTAAAGTTGAGCGCCAGCGGCTGCAGTTTGACGACGAGTTCCTCCGCCTGCGCCTTCTCCGTAGCGGAGCGGCGGGCGGCGGCGGCCTTCATCTGCTCGATCACAGCCTTGTTTGCCAGGGTGGCCTGCAGCGCCAACTTGCGGGGCAGCAGGAAGTTGCGGCCGTAGCCGTCGGCCACTTTCACCACATCTCCGCGGTGGCCCAGATTGGCTACGTCTTCCTTCAAAATGACTTCCATCGGGAATTCTCCAGTGTTACAGGCGGCTCACCGTTCGGCCATCTTGTCTGTTAGACACAAATGCAGCCGAGGGGTTGTACCGCGCAGGATTCTACATCGGCCCCAGTCACGCTGTCGTCCACCGGCTGTGCATCTTTCCGGGCTGCGCGCTGCTACAAAAGCGTTAGCTCCGGATGAGCGGGCGGACGACGACGATCCTAGTGGCGCGTGGCAAAGGGCAGCAGGGCGATGTTCCGGGCCTGCTTGATGGCGCGGGTAAGGCGACGCTGGTGCGTGGTGCACACGCCGGTAAGCCGGCGGGGCACGATCTTGCCGCGCTCAGCCACGAACTGCTGCAACAGGCGCACATCGCGGTAAGGGATCGCGTCGATCTTCTCCGTGCAGAACTTGCACACCTTCTTGCGGCGGAAGAACTTGCCGCGGCCACCGGGTCCACCGGGGCGTCCGCCCGTGCGGGGAGCGGGACCTGTACCCGGGCCGGATGCGGCCTGGGGTGCTGCTGCGCCCGTCTCGGGCGCCTTGCCAGGAGTCTCTTCAGACATGGTGTTTCCTCTTCACTCTCTTCGCCATCCGGCCCGCGCAGGGGCATGGATGGGCAGTATCTTGGCCGGAGCCGGCTGGCCCAGCAGGGGCGGGACCGGCGGCGGCGATTGACAGAAATGCCTTAGGCGCTGGCCTGGGCCGCCTCAGAGACCTCAGCGGCGGGCGCTGCCACGGGAGCCGGAGCCGCCTCGGCGCTCAGCTTGCGGCGGGTGCCGCGCAGGGCCTTGATCTTGGCCAGACGCTTCTCTTCCTCGTCGATGCGCACGGTGATGAACTTGATCACCGGCTCGGAGACGCGCAGGCGGCGCTCCAGCTCAGCCACCACAGCGCCGTTCGCCTCCACGGTGAGCAGGATGTAGTTGCCGTCGGCAAACTTGCGCACCAGGTAGGCGAGCTTGCGCCGGCCCATCTTCTCGACAGACTTGACCACGCCGCCGCCATTGGTGACGGAGGTGGTGAAGCCGGCGATCAGCTTGTCGACATCTTCTTCAGCCGCATCGGGCCGAACGATAAACATAACCTCATACAAACGGGACATCCGGTTTCCTTTTCCGCTGAACTTCCGGGGATGGACCCCGGCTTTCAGCCTTGCCCGCCGGCAGTTGCCATGGCGGCTTGTTTCCCTTCCCTACTCCTCCGCCGGGCTGTTTCGCTCGCGGCGGTTGAACTCATTCATGGCGGCTGCCGGTCCCAGCTCAACGATGCGCCGTGTGGCGGTTGCCACGCGGTCCAGCACTTCGTCCAGCACCGTCAGATCCGCCTTGCGCATGGGCGACAGGAGGTAATCCCTGCCGTGCCGCCTGCCCCCGGCCGCTTTGGCCTCCGGTGGCAGGTCGAGCCCTACGCCAATCCGCAATCGCAGCCACTCCTGGCTGCCCAGGGCCGAGGTGATGCTACGGGCTCCGTTGTGCCCCGCCGGCGAACCGCGCTCCCTGATCTTGATCTTGCCCAGCGTCAGGTCCAGCTCGTCGTAGAGGACGAGCAGGTCCTGCGCCGGGTCGGCTTCAAACTCGCTGACCAGAGCCGCCACGGCGGCTCCGCTCAGGTTCATAAAGGTCTCCGGCTTGGCCAGGATCACCTCGCGGCCTGCCATGCGGCAGGTTGCGGTGAGGGCCCGGCAGCGCCGGTTCTGCACCACAACGCCCTCCTGCTGGGCGATGCGGTCCACTGCCATGAACCCCGCGTTATGCGGCGTCCAAAGATACTCCAGGCCGGGGTTGCCGAGTCCCACCACCAGGAAGGGACTGCGGCGGCCACCGGTGTGGCTTGCCTCGGCCAAAGCTTACTTCTTCGCCTCGGGCTTCTTGGCCTCGGTCTCGGCCTTGCCCTTCTTGGCTACTTCCGGCTCTGCCGGCGTTGCGGCCGCTTCGCCTTCCGCCGCCGGAGCCGCTTCCTCACGAATCGAAACCACGTGAGCCACGGTTGCATCTTCCGAGGTGAGGAACTTGAGCTTGCCGGAGTGGGGCAGGTCGCTGACGCGCACCACGCCGTGCAGATCCAGTTCGGTCACATCCACGTCGATGTGGCTGGGGATATCGGCAGGCAGGCACTCCACTTCCACTTCGCGCAGAACGTGGTCGAGGATGCCGCCGTTGGTCTTGACGCCCACCGGGGTGCCCAGCAGCTTGACGCGAACGTACACGCGCAGGGTCTTGTCGAGGGCAATACGCTTCAGGTCGATGTGGATGAGCTGATCCTTGATGGGCTCGCGCTGCCAGTCGACGATCATGGCCTTGGCCGAGGTCTGGCCCGCCAGCTCGACATCGAAGATGGTGTTGTGTCCGGACTCAGAGTAGAGAATCCGGGAGATCTGCTTGGGATCGACCTCGATGGCCAGCGGCTCATGGCCGGCGCCATACAGAACTGCGGGGATCTTTCCGGCGCGGCGCACGCGGCGCGCGGCATTCTTGTTGAATTTGCCCACTCGGGGCGAGGCTGCTACGACTTCAGGCATCGGTCTCTCGTTTCTTTTCTCGGGCACGGGCCTGTGGGGTCCGCTCCCTTTGTTCGCGGCTGCCGCTCTGCGCGACGGCCGGGGTGGGTCTTAACTGAACAGCGTGCTGACGCTGGTCTCCATATGGATGCTCTCAATGGCCGCGCCCAGCAGGCCGGCGATGGAGAGCACCTTAATCTTGGGCAACTTCTGCGCCGCTTCGCGCAGCGGGATGGTGTTGGTGACGACCACCTGCTCCAGGCGCGAGTTGGCGATGCGGTCAATCGCCGGGCCGGAGAGCACGGCGTGACTGGCGCAGGCGTAGACTGCTGCCGCGCCGTTGGCGTAGAGGGCATCCACGGTCTTTACCAGGGTGCCCGCCGTATCAATAATGTCGTCGATGATGAGGCAGTTCTTGCCCTCCACATCGCCCACCACGTTCATCACTTCCGCCACGTTGATATCCGTGCGGCGTTTGTCCACGATGGCGAGCGGGGCTCCCACCTTCTGCGCGAAGAAGCGCGCGCGCTCCACGCCGCCGGCATCCGGCGAAACCACGGTAAGGTTGGGCAGGTTGAGCTCGCGGAAGTAGCTGACGAGCACGGGGCTGGCAAACAGGTGATCGACGGGGATGTTGAAGAAGCCCTGGATCTGCGCCGCGTGCAGGTCCACGAACAGGGCGCGGTTGGCCCCGGCCGTGGTGAGCAGGTCGGCGATAAGCTTGGCGCTGATGGCCACGCGGGGGCGGTCCTTGCGGTCCTGGCGGGCGTAGCCATAGTACGGCACGACCACCGTGATGCGGGCCGCCGAGGCGCGCTTGAGCGCATCGATCATGACCAGCAGCTCCACCAGGTGCTGATCCACCGGGTAGCAGGTGGGCTGCACGACGAAGACATCCACGCCGCGCACGTTCTCCAGCAGCTGGAAGTAGACCTCGCCGTCGGCAAAGCGCTGCAGCTTGGCCTCGCCCACGGGGACGCCGATGTGACGGCCGATCTCCTCGGCGAGCGGCCGGTTGGCCGAGCCGGAGAATAGCTTGAAGCGCTTATCCTCACTCAGGCTGCGGGCGCGCTTGCGCTCGGCGGCCGGCTTGGCCTCCCTGGCGCGGGCCGCTGCATCCAGCGCCGAGCCCTCGCGGGGCGCGCCTGTTACGCCTGCCTGCTGCTTGTCTTCCAACGTTGCCGTCACTGTTCCTGCTTCCATCTGAAGAGCACCTCCAAGCTGGTTGGCTTTGGCTGCGTTCCGGGATAAATCCCTTAAAAAAACTTTGGCTGGGCGACTAGGATTCGAACCTAGACAAGTGCCTCCAAAGGGCACTGTCCTACCATTAGACGATCGCCCAACTTGGCGAATCTCCAGGTCCTCCCTGGAAACCGCCTCTGACAGCCGTCCGCGAGTCTCTCTCTCGCCCGGCACAACTGTCAACACACTTACGGCTGAAGCATTTCGCCCCAGTAGGCCGATCGCGGCAGGGTACGCGTCCGATGACTCTGGACGCCGGCTGCCTGCAACCGCTGCTGGGCTGCTTCCGCATCTCCGCGGGCCAGGTACAGCCCGAAGAGTGCCGAACCGGACCCGGACAGCGAGGCATGGAGGGCTGCCTCCGGCGTGCCGTGAGCTGCAAGAAGACGCTTGATTTCAGCAAGGGAAGGATGCTGGGAGAAGACGACGCGTTCGAAGTCGTTTTGAATCCAGCTCGTGATCCCGGTGCGGACAAGCGCGGACTCTTGAGGTCCGGCCAGGTCCCCTCCCGCGGAGAGGACACCGGAGGAGCCGACTCCCGGCCGACCCTGGGGGATTGCTCCCGCAAAGGCGCTGGCATAGGCGCGGCTCAACTCATTTAGTTTAACGGCACTGGTCTCGGCGGTCAAACCTTCTGTGAGGCAGAGGGCATCCCAGTCGCGAAAGGCCTGCGGGGTGGAGACGCCGACGGCGGGGGTGGCGACGACGCACCAGACCGGCTCGATATCCGGCAAGGGATAGACCTGCTGGCCGCGGTCGAGGCCCAACACAGTTCCGCCGATGAGGAACAGCGGCACATCCGAGCCGACCTGCTCGGCGATCTGGAGTCGTCGGGCGGGCCAGAGCTCGCCGGCCTGCGCGGCCAGGTCCAGCTCCACCTCCAGCCCGATGAGGGCGGCAACCGCGTTGGCCGAGCCCGCGCCCAGGCCACCCTGCACTGGCAGGCGCTTCTCAATATGGATTTCGACCTCGGCCGCGATGCCGAGCGTCTGCAGCGCGAGGGCGGTCATCTTCCAGGCGGTGTTGCGGGCGTCGCCGGGCACGCGCCGGTCGTTGGAGGTGAGGCGCAACGCCGTTTTTGCCGCACGACGGGCCGTAACCGTTACCAGATCATAGAGTTCCAGGGTCTGGTAGACGGTGGCCAGGGCGTGGAAGCCGTCAGAGCGCGGAGCTCCGATGCCCAGGCCAAGGTTGATCTTTGCGTGCGAGCGGACGGCGGTTGGCATACCGAACCATTGTAGAACCAGCCGGTTTGCCTAAACGGAAAGGGCGCCGCGCACCATGACGGCTGCATCGCGCAGGGTGGCTACCGGGTCGCCGGTGGGCAGGAACTCCATGGCCACGGTGTGGCGATAGCCGAGCTGAGCCAGCTTGCGGTAGATGCTGGCATAGTTGATTTCTCCGGTGCCGGGCTGGTGGCGGCCGGGCACGTCGGCCACGTGAATGAGGCCGATGACGTCGATGTGCTTCTCCAGCTTCTCGATGAGGTTGCCTTCCGCAATCTGCTCGTGGAAGAGGTCGTAGAGGAACTGGACCTGGGGGTGATTGACGGCGCGCACAATCTGGATGGCCTCGGCCGCGGAGGGGAGAAAGTAGTGGGGATTCTCCTCGGGGTCGATGCACTCCAGCAGCAGGCGGACGGGCTGGCCGTTGATCTGGCGGCCCTGGACGAGGGCGGCGGCCTGCCTGAGCGTCTCCACTGCGGCCTGGTGCTGCTGCTCGCGCGTGAGGCCGGGCACTGCGTTGCCGGTGAGCACAATCATCGCCGGGCACTCGAGGGTCTGCATGGGCACGAGCGCCTGCTGCAGTTCGGCCAGAAACGCCTGCCGGGTGGCGGGGTTGGCGACACCGTTGGCGAGGCCGGCGGTGGCGTCGAACTGGAGGTTGAGGCGGCGGCGGGCGGCGTTGACGCGGGCGAAGTCGGCGGCCGACCAGTGCTCGCGCTGATACTCGCCGACCAGCTCGACGTTAGTGTAGCCAGCCTCGGCGATCTTCTGCAGGCGCTGCTCAAACGGCAGATCGCGATAGACCGTCCAGAGCATGACGGAGAGCGGAAAGGGCGAGGTCCGGGGCAGAACCTTGCCCGCAGCAGCGGAGGGCAGCGCGCGCGATGCGGGAGCCACGGCACCTGCCATGGCGGCGGCCACGGCCTGCGAAAACGTACGACGATTCATGCACATCTCCTGTAGAGCAGACGAATGGCCCGGGAAGGCCTTCTTCAACTTTGTACCTTGCCGGAACGGCGGAGCGCCTGCCAGTCCTTCTCGGTCTGGTCGGCGTAGAGGACGCCGAAGCGGCCCAGCGAATCGGCAAAGCCGTCGCCTGCGCCGAGATAGCCGGAGAGGGCCAGCGGGTCACTGGAGCGGGCATGGCCGCGCGCGAGCAGTTCCCCGCAGATCTCAGCAAATGCCGCCAGTCCGCTGCCGGCCAGATCTTCGATTGCGATGGAGCCCTTGTGATCGTTCAACTGGCGGACGAGAAAATGGCGGCCGTCCATGTGCGTCCAACCAAGGAAGGGGTCTGACTGCACCTGCATGGCGCGCTGGCCCTCCACCACGCGCTGGCCGTTGTGGTGGGCGGGATGCGCGTCTGGCAGATAGGGGCTGTAGGCGGAGACCGCCTCCTCTTTCATCTGCAGGAAGAGCGGATCCTGCGGGCCGTTGCCCTCAAAGTAGATGCAGTAGTCGCGCAGGCCTACGGAGCCGGTGCCCACCACTTTGAAGGCAACATCCATGGGGCGATAGAGCGAGAGCAGGTGACGGCGCTGCGGCTCCAGCATCTCGCGATAAGGCCCGAGGGCGGCCAGCACCTTGCGCTGCTGCGCGCTGGTGATGTGGGTAAGCGTGGGCTTGATCTGCTGGAAGCGGCGCGGTGCGCCGGGCTTGCCGCCGGCGGGCTCGGTGAGCTGCTCCAGTGTGTGCGGCGGGGTGGCGCGCTCGGCCTTCAGCAGCGCATCGTGCACGGGCTGCACGGAGCCGATGCGGTGCACCTGGAAGCGGGCCACCTCAAGGGTGGGCATGGCGGCGAACTTGTGCATCAGCGTGCAGTAGCTCTCGATGCAGGTTTCCACGGCCTGGCGGGCGGTGGCGTCCTTGTGGCCGGACTCGCGGCCGGCGAGCACCAGCGACGCGGCCATGCGCTTGAGGTCCCACTCAAACGGGCCGTGGATGGTCTCGTCGAAGTCGTTGATGTCGAAGACGAGGCGGCCGTCGGGCGCGGCGAAGGCACCGAGATTGCGCACGTGGGCGTCTCCGCAGAGCTGGCTGAGGAGGCCGGTGTTGGGAATGAGGGCGAGGTCTGCCGCCATGACCGGAGCGGCCCCGCGAAAGTAGCCGAAGGGCGACTGGGCCATGAGCTGATGCTTGAGCTTGACGAGCGCAGGGACGCGGCCGCGCTCCACGCGCGCCAGCAGCGCCAGCGGCACGGCCGTGCGCGCCTTCAGGTTGAGCTCGCCGTGCTGCTGCCGGCCGAGCTGCTTGCGCCGCGCCTGGCCCAGGCTGCGACGCTCTTCCGGTGTGGCCACATGCATGTCCGGGAACATACACCGTTGCCCCGGAGGACGCAACTGCCTTTGAGTCAGGCCGAAAGCACAAACGCGAGAGAAATCCCGGTTGCGGTACACTGCTCAAAATGTGCCCGGCAGGGGAGCGACCAGCCCACACAACGGATCGGGCCATGACCACGGAGGAGTCCCCCATTGAAGCCTGCAGCCGCAATCCTTCTTCCGGCAGTTCTCGTCTCGTGTTGGCTTACAGTTCCGGTGGTTGCGCAAGCGCCCGCCGTTCCTCTTACGGTGGAGAAGATCTACGGGCATGGCCCGCTGATCGGGAATCTGCCGGAGAATCTGACCTGGTCGCCGGACGGAAACCATCTGAGCTATCTGGACGGCGGGGCGCTGATTGATCTGAACCCAGGCACGGGCCGGCCGCACATCCTGGTAAGCCGGGCCAAGATGGCTCCGCTGGCTGGCACGGCGGACACGGAGCAGGATCGCGACCATCGCAGCCGGTATGGGATGTCCAGCTACATTTGGGCGCCGGACTCGCGGCACCTGCTGTTCGACTCGCACGGCAGGCTGTGGCTCTATGACCTGAGCAACGGGACGGGCGTGGAGATTGGGTTTACGAGCATGGCCTCGGGCGACGATCCCAAGTTCTCGCCCAACGGCGAGGCCATCTCGTTCATCCGCAATCACGGGCTGGCGGTGGTGCATCTGCACGAGCCGGGAACGCCGATCCGCATGCTGGCGCCCGCGCCGAATGAAGCGACACTCAACGGCGAAGTGGACTGGGTGTATGAAGAGGAGCTGGGAACGCGGACCAACTACGTGTGGGCGCCGGACTCGAAAGGCGTGGCGTTTCTGCAGTCGAACGAGGCCGAGGTGCCGATCTATCCCATCACGGACTGGATTCCGACGCACACGACGGTGTATTTGCAACGCTATCCGCAGGCGGGTGACCCCAACCCGGATGTGCGCGTGGGCGTGGTGACCGCGCAGGGCGGGCATCCGCTGTGGGTGAAGCTGCCCATGCGCCAGGGCGAGGACTATATTCCGCGCTTTGGATGGGTGGATCGCAAGACGCTTTGGATCGAGGTGCTGTCGCGCGATCACAAGCACAGGACGATCTACTTCACCGACCTGGGAACCATGTTGTCGCACTCTGTGCTGCAGATAGACGACGACAAATTCCTGGACCAGAACTACGACGTGTTTGTGCAGGACGGCAACCTTGTGCTCTCCAACTGGAGCAGCGGGCACAACCACCTGTGCCTCTACAGCTACAACCCGGCGAAGCTGAGCGAGACCACGGCCAAGCTGGAGCGGCAACTGACCAGCGGCGACTTTGAGGTGGGCGACATCTACCGCGTGGACAGCAAGCACAAGCTGGTGCAGTACGCCTCCAACGAAGGCAATCCGCTGGAGCAGCAGATCTGGCAGGTGAGCTTTGCGGGCGAGCGCAAGCCGCTGAGCACGGACCACGGTGGCCACGATGCGAACTTTGCGCCGGACGGCAATTACTTTGTGGACAAGTTCTCCACGCGCATGACTGCGCCGACGCTGCAATTATGCAAGACGGGAGGCGCGTGCCACGTCTTCTGGGCAACGCGCGCGCTGGATCCGTACGGGCTTCGTCCGCCGGAGCAGATGGAGGTGAAGGCGCAGGACGGCACCACGCTCTACGCCACGCTGCTGCTGCCCGCCAATAAGGACCTGCCGGCAAGCGTGCCGCTGATTCTGAATCCCTACGGCGGGCCGGGAGCGCAGACCGTCGCCAACCACTGGGGGGACGGCCTGCTGTTTGACGAGCTGCTGGCCGAGCATGGATTTGCCGTGCTGCATACAGACAACCGCGGCATGGCGGGGCGCGGGCGCGCCTTTGCCCAGGCGGCCTACCACAACTTTGGCCCGGTACAGATGGAGGATCAGCTGACGGCGCTGGACGCTGCGTTGAACAAGTATCCGCAGCTGGACCCGAAGCGCGTGGGCTGGTGGGGCTGGAGCTGGGGCGGCACGTTCACGCTGTACGCCATGACGCACTCGGACCGCTTCCGCGCGGGAGTCTCGGTGGCGCCGGTGACGGACTGGCGCAACTACGACTCTGTGTACACGGAGCGCTATATGAGCCTGCCGACGGAGTTTGCGCAGGGGTACCACGACTTCTCCGTGGTGAACTCGGCGGCCAAGCTGCACGGGCGGCTGCTGCTGGTGCACGGCACGGGCGATGACAATGTGCACATGGAGAACTCCGTGCAGTTTTTGCAACGGCTGATTGAGGCGGGGATTCCGTATGACCTGCAGCTCTATCCGCGCAAGACGCACTCCATTGCTGGGCCGGACGTGCGGACGCACCTGTACAACCGCATCCTGAGCCAATTTGAGCAGTATCTGAAGCCGCCGGCGGAGTAGGCAGGAGAGAGAGCGATGGCGCAGCGGCCTTCCGCGTGGAAGCGCGCGCTGCGGCTCGTGGGCACACGTCCGCGCTTGCGGGACAGGCTGGGAATTAAGACAGGAAGGACTTCGCCGGGGTTTGCGCGCGAATCCTGAGCCGCCACGCCGGAAGCGCTAAACCTGGTGGTGGCGGAAGATATCGTCCTTGTCGCGGCACGGGCACTTTGTGCACTCAAGGCAGCAGACGAGTAGCACCGCAACACCCACCGTGACGAGGATGGCGAGGATATTCGCGAACTGCGCAAACCAATGTGCGACGCTGTGCATGAGCCAGGACAGCATAATCCTACTCCAAAAGCTGCCGCGAGATAGCCGGCGTTGGGGGCAACAGATCGAGCCTTGGAGCGCCGGTATTCCGGCGAAACAAGTCTATCACCGGATTTTGGGCACCGCCATAGGGATTCCGTTGCGCTCAAGAGAAGAAAGGGCGAAAATGAATCGGTATGTCCACCGGGGCCAACACGGCAGCCAATCAGCCACCTGAAGAGTGGCCGGAGGAGCTGCGCCTGCCGGCAAAGGCAGCGGCGGAACCAGCGCGGGAGGCAGCGCAGGGGCCGTGCCTGAACTGGCTGTTTGTGGACCTGAACTCCTACTTTGCCTCAGTGGAGCAGGAGGTGCACCCAGAGCTGCGGGGGCGTCCGGTGGGCGTGGTGCCCATGATGGCGGACACAACCTGCTGCATTGCCGCCAGTTATGAGGCGAAGGCGCACGGCGTAAAGACGGGCACGAACGTGGGCGATGCCAAACGGATGTGTCCGGGGCTGGTGCTGGTGGAGGCGGACCACGAGCTGTATGTGAAGTACCACCACCGGATTGTGGAGGCCGTGGAGAGCTGCCTGCCGGTGTCTGCCGTACTCTCAATTGACGAGATGGCCTGCCGCCTGATTGGCCGGGAGCGTCCGCTGCTGGCGGCGATGGAGCTGGGCCGCAAGGTGAAGGCGACGATTCGCGAGAAGGTGGGCACCATGCTGCGCAGCTCGGTGGGGCTGGCCACCAATCGCTACCTGGCCAAGGTGGCCAGCGACATGGAGAAGCCGGACGGGCTGACCGCGCTGCCGCTGGACATTCTGCCGGAGGCACTGCGGCAACTTGTGCTGCGCGATCTGCCCGGCATTGGCGCGCGGACGGAGAAGCGGCTGAACGCCCGGGGTATCCACACCATGGAGCAGTTGCTGGCGCTGAGCAGCGAACAGACCGGCGAGCTATGGGGCTCCGTGTGGGGCGAGCGGCTGTGGCACTGGCTGCAGGGCGAGGACTTTGAGATGGCGGAGACCGAGCATCTGAAGTCCATCAGCCACTCGCACGTGCTGGCGCCGGAGATGCGTACCCCGGAGAAGGCCTGGGCGGTGGCGCACAAGCTGCTGCACAAGGCGGCCATGCGCCTGCGCACAAACCGGTTGTGGGCCGGCAGCGTGGGGCTGGCGGTGGGCTTTGCCGTGCCGCGCGGACAGAACATGCCGGTTAGCCGATTTGGGGTGCCCACGCGCGGCTGGCGCGCGGAGCTGCGCCTGATTGAGTGCCAGGACAACCAGACGCTGATTGCGGCGCTGCAGCGGCTGTGGGCCGGCCGTCCGGCAGGCGCGGAGTATGACCAGCCGTACTTTATCGGCGTGCAGCTGAACGGGCTGGTGCCGGAGCATCTGCACTCGCTGAACCTGTTTGACGCGCAGGACGGAGCGCAACGGCGCAGCCGGCTGAACGCCGCGATGGACGCGCTGAACCGGAAGTACGGCATGAGCGCACTGGCTCCGGCGGCCATGCTGACGGCATATAAAGCCGCGCCGACGCGGATTGCCTTCCACAGCATTCCGGACCTGTTCTAGACGGCGGGCCAGGCTGCTTTTGAAAGCCGTGCGGGGAGTGGGCTGGCTACACTGGGGACAGCATGACTGCATCGCCCTCATCCAACTATCGCGGAAGGCTTGCGCCGTCGCCGACGGGCTATCTGCATGCGGGGCACGCGCGCACGTTCTGGACGGCGTTTGAGCGGGCGCGGGCGGCGGGCGGCACGCTGGTGATGCGCATGGAGGACCTGGACCCGGACCGCAGCCGCGCGGAGTATGCCGAGGCCGCTCTCGAAGATCTGCGCTGGCTGGGCATCCGCTGGCAGGAGGGTCCGGATGTGGGCGGGCCGTGCGGGCCGTACACGCAGAGCGAGCGGCGGGCGGTGTATGTGGCGGCGTGGCGCAGGCTGCTGGAGGGCGGATTTCTGTATCCCTGCCGGTGCTCGCGGAAGGACCTGGCCGCGGCGGTGAGCGCTCCGCATGAGAGCGCCACGGCGGAGCAGGATGCGCTGGACGACGAGCCGGTGTATCCGGGGACGTGCCGGCCGGCGCCGGGCACGGTGTTTGAGGCGCGCGAGCCGGCGGGCGTGAACTGGCGGTTTCGCGTGCCGGAGGGCGAGGCGGTGGAGTTTGTGGACGGGAACCTGTGGCCGCAGCGCTTTGTTGCGGGGCGCGACTTTGGCGACTTTGTGGTGTGGAGGCGCGACGATGTGCCGAGCTACCAGCTGGCGTGCGTGGCCGACGATGCGGCGATGCGCATTACGGAGGTGGTGCGCGGAGCGGATCTGCTGAAGTCCACGGCGCGGCAGATGCTGCTGAACCGCGCGCTGGGCTTTGCGGATCCGGCGTGGTTCCACTGCCGGCTGATGACGGACGCGAAGGGGAGACGGCTGGCCAAGCGGCACGACGCGCTGAGCCTGCGCGCACTGCGCGAGCGCGGCCGCCTGCCGGAGGAGATTTTGACGGCGGAGATGGGCTAAGCGGACTGGATGAGTCCGGATTATGGTGCGTAATTTTTCGCACGATTTTCTGTGGAAAACAAAATTTTCAGGGGGGGGGGGGGGGGGCCCCCCTTGCGGGCTTTCGCTCGCGGCCCCCGGCACCGGCCGGCGGTGCTGGATGTGGCTGCGTGGTTCGGCATACTTCAAGGTTAGCGAAATGGCGGGAAATTCTTCGCATAGGACGGCGCAGGAATTTTCGCTTTGTTTTGAGTAGGTTAGAGGCGGGGTGCGGATTTTTGGGGTTGACAGGGGTGAGGCTCCCACCCTGTCCTGCGGACAAGGGTGGGGCAACCGCTGGGATTGACAGGGGTGGTTGGAGGATGCGGCGGGGCTGGGGTCGGGTTTGTGGTTTCCCACCCATGCCGCAAACGGCGCGGCATGAATGGGGCACCCGGCGACGACCCGCCAACAAAAACTGCTTGTTGGAAATAGGGGCCTCACGGTATCGTCCTTCTTGCTCTTCTCAATCCCCGTTTCCTCACCCCACCGAATCTGGCCTGCAAGTGAAGTGTGTTCGGCCAGCCCGAGAGCCTCTATCAGGAAGGATGACCGATGACGACTGCGAAGGCAGACTATGTAATGGGCCATACGGATCGCGAACGACGCAGACTTGCTTTGCAAGCTTCCATCCTCAACCCATTGACGGACAGTTTTCTCCGTCGCGCCGGGATCTCTGCCGGGATGAGCGTTTTGGAACTGGGGTGCGGAATCGGTGAGGTTTCGTTGATTGCGGCGCGTCTTGTTGGGCCACACGGTCGCCTGCATGGACTTGATCTGGACCCCGCCGCGCTTGAGACCGCACGAGCCAGGATCGCCTCCGCAGGTCATGATCACGTGACGTTTGAAAACGTGGATGTGGCCGAACATGTTCCGGCTGAAAAGTACGACGCGGTCATTGGCCGGCACATTCTGGTCCATACAAAAGATGCGTTGTCCATCCTGAAAAGGGGCGTTGCGATGGTCCGCGACGGAGGTGTGGTTGCATTCCAGGAGTACGACCTCTCGAGATTTCCGACGGGTTATCCAGAATTGCCGCTCATGTTCAAAGTAGAGGAACAGATCATTGAGTTTTTTCGACGGGCTGTTCCGAGGCCAGACGTTGGAATTCAGCTATTTCACCTGATGCAGGAAGCCGGACTGCCTCCGCCGGAATGCCGGGCGGAGTGCATTATGGACGGCGGGCCACACAGTCCCGTGTATGAGTGGCTGGCAGAGACAGTGATCAGTTTGTCCGCTAAATTCGAGTCTGTCGGCATGGCGCCCCTGGAGAATGCCGATGGTGTGAGTCTCGCCCTGCAATTGCGTGAAGAGGCCCTGCAAAAACGAGGCGTGGTTGTTGCACCCATGATGGTCGGAGCATTTGCGAGAAAGAAAGGTGCCTCGACGAACTAAGTTTGCCGCCCTCGCAGATGAGTAGAGGAGCCATTCGCGATCACAGGCGAGTCACCGCCAACCCGGAAGTTACTCTTTGGTTAACAGGTCAGAAGTTCAGGCGCGGATTCTTCGCTCGCAATCCGCATTTGTCCCGAAAAGTCGGCTTAGTGCCTGTTGATCGGCTCTTCGTTATGAGTTTCGAATCATGGGTTGCGCCCTCGGGCAGGGGGCTGCGGCGAGGGCGCGGAGGGTGTGATTGGATGACGCGGACGAGGCTGGGTTGGAGCTGTGGTTTCCCACCCATGCCGCAAAAGGCGCGGCATGGATGGGCACCCGGCTGGCTGTGGCGGGGACGGGGTGTTGCTTTCCCAGGTCTCAGAATCGAGACCTGGGGCACCCGGCACCCGGCGGACGATGAGTTCCAGAAGAACAACCGCGGATCTTTCGACTCGCTGCGCTCGCTCAAGAGGACAGCGTTTGGATGGGTGCGGGTGGATGCGTGTTGGTGGATGGGTGTGGAGGTGGATGGAACCCGGCTGGCCTTTAGCTGCTCGCTATCCCACCCTGTCGTTTCCTGGCGGAAACGACAAGGGTGGGGCAACCGCGAGGGCGCGGGCGGTGCGGGCTGACTTAGTGCTCAGGCGTGTTTGATGAAGGAGCCGTTGTGGAGTTCGCGCATGGCGGTTTCGAGTTCGGCCTGGGTGTTCATGACGATGGGGCCGTACCAGGCTACGGGCTCCTCGAGGGGCTTTCCGGAGACGAGCAGGAAGCGGATGCCCTCGGGGCCGGCCTGCACGACGATCTCATCGCCGCGGTCGAAGAGGACGAGCGAGTGGTTTTTCGCGTCGTACTGGGGCGCGGCGTTGGGGTCGATGGCCGACTCGGTTAGGACGGCCTGCGGCTGGGAGGCGTCGCGGAAGGTGCCGGAGCCGGCGAAGACGTAGGCGAAGGCGTTGCGGGTGACGTCGATCTGGATGCGGCGGCGGGTGTTGGGCGGCACGGAGATATCGACGTAGCTGGGGTCGGCCGCGACGCCCTCGACGGGGCCGCGCTTGCCCCAGAACTGGCCGCAGATGATGCGGGCGTGGGTGCCGTCATCCTCAGTGACCTCGGGGATGGCGCCGGAGGGGATGTCCTGATAGCGCGGGTGAGTCATTTTGAGCGAGGCGGGCAGGTTGGCCCAGAGCTGGAAGCCGTGCATGCGTCCGTTGGCGTCGCCTTTGGGCATCTCCTGGTGGAGGATGCCGCTGCCGGCGGTCATCCACTGGACGTCGCCGGCGGTCATGCGGCCCTTGTTGCCGAGGGAGTCGCCGTGGGCGACCTCGCCGGCGAGGACGTAGGTGATGGTCTCAATGCCGCGATGGGGATGCCAGGGGAATCCGGCGATGTAGTCGGCGGGATTCTCATTGCGGAAGTCATCGAACAGGAGGAAGGGATCGAACTCCTTCGTCTTGCCGAAACCGAAGGCGCGCTGCAACTTAACGCCGGCGCCCTCGAGGGTGGGCCTGGTCTCAAGCATCTGTTTTACGGCACGAAGCGACATGGTGGAACTCCTTTGCCTTGCTGCCTATTGGATGCGCGAGGACGATATTTGTTGCAACAGGCATTGCAGGCTGGGGATCGATCTCCCAGGTCTCGTTGAGACCCGGGGCACCCGGCGTGCAGCATCCGATGAGTTTGGGGCGCGGCTTCTCCCAGGCCTCGACGGCGAGACCTGGGGCACGCGGCCGTTGGATCAGGCCTTGATGAACTGCACGTCGAGGGTGATGGCGACGTCTTCTCCGACGAGGACACCGCCAGTCTCCAGCGCTGCGTTCCAGACCAGGCCGAAGTCCTTGCGGTTGATCTTGGTGGTGGCGGAGAGGCCGATGCGCAGGTTGCCCCAGGGATCCTTGCCGGGCGCGCTGGGCCCTTCCACGGCGAAGGTGACGGACTGGGTGACGCCGTGCATGGTGAGGTTGCCGGTGACGGCGTACTCGCCCGCGCCGGTGGCCTTGACGGCGGTGGACTGGAAGGTGAGCGTGGGGAACTTTTCGGCGTCGAAGAAGTCGGCGCTCTTGAGGTGCGCGTCGCGCTGGTCGTCGGCGGTGCTGAGGCTGGCGACGGGGATGGTGGCCTGCACGGTGGAGGCGGAGGGGTCACCCTCGTTGAGCGAGAGGACGCCGCTGAGTCCGCTGAACTTGCCTTTTACGTTGGAGATCATCATGTGCTTGACCTTGAACTCGGCGGCCGAGTGGGCGGGGTCGATGTTCCAGGTGGTGGCTGAGGTGGTCATGGGTGGTATTGCTCCTTTCCCTTGTTTGGATGCAGCAGGGAGATATTCGTTGCAACAAGTATTTTTCTGAAAGCGGCTCGGTGTCAAGGATTTCAGCATTTTGACGCAGAAGCGGTGCAGATGGCGGGCGCGGCGGGGCGGGTTGGGCTAGGGCTCCATGCGGAGGTAGAAGGCGTTGTTGCCGGAGCGGAGATCCTTGCCGTAGGAGAAGGCGACGGTGGTGCCGAAGACGCGCAGGCGGGCCTCGGCGCCGGTGTCAAAGAGCCACTTGTGGGAGCCGAGCGCGGTAGCGGGGTCGGTGATGTTGCCGATGTCGAGGAAGGGGCCGAGGGAGACGGTCATCAGGCCGTTGCTGTAGAGGTTTTTGCCGGTTTGCCAGTTGGCCAGCAGGTAGTCACGGCCGAGCGGGGCGCTGCCCTTGCGGCCGTCGCGGGTGCCGATGTGGGCGCGCATGGGGAGGTCGTTGTCGCGCTCCAGGCCGAGGATGAAGAGCTCGTCAAAGGGAACCTGGCCGATGGTTTTGCCGACGCGCAGCTGCTGGCTGGTCTGGTAGTCGTCGCCGGTGGGCTGCGGAAGCCAGCGCCAGCCGAGGGAGCCCTGAAGTTTTTCAAACGACTGGCCGGGGCTGGACCAGATGCGGGCGGCCTGCGAGGAGGCCGACGCGCTGAGGGTGAAACGATGCTCGGGGATGCGCCAGAGCGTGCCGGCGACGCCGAGTTGCTGCTTGAGCTGGTAGCCGGAGGCGAGCATGGCGGGGGTGAGCACAGAGCCGGGGACGACGCCGCCGTAGTCGCGATGCGAGAGCTGCGCGCCGGCGGACCAGCGGAAGCGGTGGCTGGAGAAGGAGGCTAGCTGGAAGCCGAAGACAGCGGTGCGGAGGTTGAGGCTGGCGAGCGTGGTGGCCGGGCCGGTGAAGGAGGTGACGAGCGCCCAGTTCTCATTGCGCAGGTCGGCGGTGAGCGCGTAGCGGTAGCGGGCGCTGCGATGGAAGGGCGCGGAGTACTGCGCAAAGGCGCGACGCTTCTGCGGGTCCCAGCGGAAGAGGGATGTGATGTTGATGGCCTGCCGGTGGAGGTTGTCGTACTCCGGCGTGACGCCCTGGAACGGGATTCCTCGCAGAAAGAGAAAGACGGATTCGAGGCGGGTGTCGCCGAAGCCGTTGCGCTCGCGGTTGCGGAAGACGACGTTGAAGTTGCCGTCGGGCCGGGCGCGGAGGTCGAACTGATGCTGGGGAAAGATGCCCA
>JAJXWS010000019.1 GCA_021781495.1 Acidobacteriota bacterium
CATGATGTCCGCTGCGCGAACGTCATGGATGGGGCACCCGGCGCGTAGGAGGATGATCCCAGGTCTCAAAAGCGAGACCTGGGGCACCCGGTACTTGGTGTGCTGCGGAGTGTGTGAAAAGCAACCGCAGATCTTTCGACTCGCTGCGCTCGCTCAAGATGACAGTGGTTGGGGTGGGGCTGTGGATTTCCACCCATGCCGTCCGCTGCGCGAACGTCATGGATGGGGCACCCGGCACTCAGGCGAGTAGGAGAACGATCCCAGGTCTCAAAAGCGAGACCTGGGGCACCCGGCTGTCGAGCTCTGGCATGGCCGCTTGGAAGGCTGCCTTGGCTCGCATGGTGGAGGTCAAGCGGGCTTGCAAGTCCGTGGAATCCGTGGGCGCTTTCGTCTTTGTGTCAATGTAGGCTGCGATGGCGAGCTCGGTGGCGATGCCGAGGCCGACGAGGGCGGCCTCAGAGAGCTGGAGGCTGGCTTCGATGGTCTCCGGGACGGCGTCACTGGCGCCGATGGTGTAGAGGTGGCGGGCGTGGTCGGCGTCGCGGGCGCGGGAGATGATGGGCACGTCAGGGCGCAGGGCGCGGATGTGGGCGACGATGCCGTCGATGGCGTCGAGTGAGTTGATGGTGATGATGACGCCGCCTGCCTCCTGCAGTCCGCAGGCTTTGAGGAACTCGGGGTTGGAAGCGTCGCCGTAGTAGACGTCGTGGCCCTCGCGGCGGTCGCGGGCGACGGAGGCTGCGTCATAGTCGGTGGCGATGCAGGGGACGCCGTGGCGGCTGAGGATGGAGCAGACCACCTTGCCGACGCGTCCGTAGCCGACGACGATGGCGGCGCGGGGCTGCACGGCTGGGCGGATGGCGAGGACCGGGTCGATGGGGGATTCCTCGCCGATGCGGATGGCGATGCGCCGGGCGGCGATGGAGAGCAGCGGCGTGGTGGCCATGGTGGCGGCGGTGACGGCGAGGGAGAAGCCCTCGGCGTGGCGGCTGATGAGGTTGAGGTCGGCAGCCATGCCGATGAGGACGAAGGCGAACTCGCCGCCGGGGCCGAGGAGGAGTCCGGTTTCAGCAGCGGCGGGCCAGGAGATGCGGAAGAGGCGGGCGAGCAGGGTGAGGATGAGGGACTTGGCCGCGATGAGTGCGACGACGCAGGCGAGCAGGGCGGCGGGCTCGCGGAGCAGCTCGCGGATGTCGACGTTCATGCCGACGGTGAAGAAGAAGATGCCGAGGAGGAGTCCTTTGAAGGGCTCGATGCTGGCCTGGATGGCTTTGCGGAACTCGGTTTCCGCGAGGAGCAGGCCGGCGATGAAGGCTCCGAGGGCCATGGAGAGGCCGGCCTGGTGGGCGACGACGCCGGTACCGACGATGACGAAGAGTACGGCGGCGATGAACAGCTCGCTGGAGCGGGTGGCGGCGACGAGGCCAAAGAGCGGACGCAGCAGGAATCGGCCGAGGAGGACGATGAGGGCTACGGCCGCGGAGGCCTGCAGGATGGCCCGGACGAGATCGACGAGGACCAGCACGCCGGAGCTGGAGCTGATGCCGCCGATGGCGAGGAACATGAGCAGGGGGATGACGGCGATGTCCTGGGTGAGGAGAACGGCGAAGCTGGCGCGGCCGAAGCTGGTGGACATGCGTCCCTGGCGGGAGAGGATCTCAAGGACGATGGCGGTGGAGGAGAGCGAGAGGCTGGCGCCGAGGACGATGGCGGGGACGAGTCCCTGGCCGAGCAGGAATGCGGCAACGGTGAGGATGGCGGTGGTGAGGAGGACCTGCAGGGTGCCGAGTCCGGCGACAAGGTGGCCCATGGCGATGAGGCGCTGGAAGGAGAGCTCAAGGCCGATGACGAAGAGCAGGAAGACGATGCCGAGCTCGGCGATTCCGGCGACGTTGGTGGCGTTGCCGATGGTGAACCAGTAGAGGAAGTGGTGGCGGTAGGTGAAGGAGCCGAGTCCGAGGGGTCCGAGGAGCGCGCCGGCGCCGAGGTAGCCGAGGAGCGGATTGACGCCGTAGCGGCGGAAGATGGGGATGAGGATGCCGGCGGTGCCAAGCACGACGAGCGCGTCGCTGTAGGCGTTGATGTTGATGTTGGCAACCACGGGGCTCGCTCCCGTAAAGCAAGAGTGCGCAGCAAGCTGGCAATTTTAGCAGGAGTTGCGGTGGAGCCGGCATGCGGGGCGAGGGGCGGGGATACGCGCTAACATTCCTGCGTGAGCACTTTCTCAATTCTTTCCAATTTCTCTCCGCTGGAGCACGAGCGCTTTGCGGCGCATCGGGAGCTGGAGGCACGGCTGAAGGCGACGCTGCGGGGCGATGTGCTGTTTGATATGGGATCGCGCGCGCTGTATGCGGCGGACTCGTCGAACTACCGGCAGTTGCCGGTGGGCGTGGTGCTGCCGCGGGATGCGGCGGACGTGGAGGCGGCGCTGGAGGCCTGCCGGGCGACGGGAGCGGCGGTGCTGCCGCGCGGCGCGGGCACCAGCCTGGCGGGGCAGTGCACGAATGTGGCGGTGGTGTTCGACTACTCGCGCTACATGAACCGGCTGGAGGGGATGGACGCGGCGGCGAAGCTGGCGCGGGTGGAGCCGGGGATTGTGCTGGACCGGCTGCGCGACGCGGCGGAGGTGCATCATCTTACGTACGCGCCGGACCCGGCGACGCACTCGCGCTGCACGCTGGGGGGCATGATCGGCAACAACAGTTGCGGCGTGCACGGGCTGCTGGGCGGCAAGGTGGCGGACAACGTGGAGTCGCTGGAGATTGTGCTCTACGACGGCACGCGGATGACGGTGGGCCGGACGAGCGAGGCGGAGCTGGACCGGCTGATTCGCGGAGGCGGACGCGTGGGGCAGATCTACGCGGGGCTGGCGCGGATTCGCGACCGTTATGCGGAGGCGGTGCGGCAGCGGTATCCGCGGATTCCGCGGCGGGTCTCCGGCTACAACCTGGATGAACTGCTGCCGGAGAACGGCTTCCACGTGGCGCGGGCGCTGGTGGGCAGCGAGGGCACGTGCGCGAACGTGGTGCGGGCCACGCTGAACCTGACGGCGAGCCCGCCGTTCCGGGTGCTGACGGTGCTGGGCTTTCCGGACGCGTTTCAGGCGGCGGATGCGGTTCCGCTGGCGCTGCGGCATGGACCGATCGGGCTGGAGGGGTTCGATTATCTGCTGGTGGAGTTTATGCGGCGCAAGGGGCTGGCGCTGAAAGACCTGGACGAGTTGCCGCCGGGCGTGGGCTTCCTGCTGGTGGAGATGGGCGCCTGGAGCGCGGAGGAGGCGCAGGCGAAGGCCGAGGAGGTGGCGCGCGCATCGCAGGGCTGGCCGATGCCGCCGGTGGCGCACATCTGCACGCCGGCGGAGGCGGCGAGCGTGTGGCACGTGCGGGAGTCCGCGCTGGGCGCGATGGTGTTTGTGCCGGGCGAGCCGGACCGCTGGGAGGGCTGGGAGGACGCGGCGGTTCCGCCGGAGAAGCTGGGCGTGTATCTGCGGCGGATTACGGCGCTGATGGCGGAGTACGGTTATCGCAGCCCGCTGTACGGGCACTATGGGCAGGGGTGCGTGCATACGCGCATCAACTTTGACTTCACCACAGAGCAGGGGCTGAAGAACTTTCACGAGTTTCTGGAGCGGGCGGCGGACGTGGTGCTGAGCGTGGGCGGCTCGCTGAGCGGTGAGCATGGCGACGGACAGGCGCGCGGGGCGCTGCTGCCGAAGATGTTCGGGCCGGAGCTGATGGAGGCCTTCCGGGAGTTCAAGGTGCTGTGGGACCCGGATAACCGGATGAATCCCGGCAAGCTGGTGGACGCGGTGCGGGTGTATGACCCGGTGGAGAATCTGCGGCACGGCGAGCCGGCCGCGGGGCAGGCGCACCGGGAGTTGGAGACGCACTTTGCGTTCGCCATCGATGGCGGGTCCATGGAGCGGGCGACGGAGCGGTGCGTGGGCGTGGGCGCATGCCGCAAGACGGTGGGCGGCGTGATGTGTCCGAGCTACCGGGCGACGGGGCAGGAGCAGTACTCGACGCGCGGACGGGCGCGGCTGCTGTGGGAGATGCTGGCGGGGGCGCTGCGCGAGGAGGGCTTCCGAAGCGACGCGGTGCACGAGGCGCTGGACCTGTGCCTGAGCTGCAAGGCGTGCAAGACGGAGTGTCCGGTGCAGGTGGACATGGCTGCGTACAAGGCGGAGTTTCTGGCGCAGCGCTACAAGGGGCGGGCGCATCCGCTGCAGCACTACATCTTTGGATTTGCGGACCGGCTGGCGCGGTGGGGATCGCTGGCTCCGGCGCTGACGAATGCGATGCTGACGGGGCCGGTGACGAGTCCGCTGATCAAGCACATTGCGGGCGTGGCGCAGGAGCGGCAGTTGCCGCGGCTGGCGGCGAAGCCGTGGCAGACGACGCGGACGGACGCGGGACAGGACGCGGGACAGGACGCGGCGCGTCCGCTGGTGGTGCTGTGGCCGGATACGTGGAACAACTACTACCATCCGCAGACGCTGGCGGCGGCCGAGAAGGTGCTGATGCATGCGGGCTTCCGCGTGCAGACGCCGAAGGGGCACATCTGCTGCGGGCGTCCGCTGTATGACTTTGGGCTGCTGGAGGCCGCGAAGAGCTACCTGGCGCGGGTGCTGGAGCGCGTGGGTCCGCAGATTGACGCGGGGCTGCCGTTCCTGTTTCTGGAACCGAGCTGCGCGAGCGTCTTCAAGGACGAGCTGCTGGAGCTGTTTCCGAACAACGAGCGGGCAAAGCGGCTGAGCGGGCAGGTGTGGCTGCTGGCGGACTGGCTGGAGGCAAAGGCGCCGGAGTTTGCTCCGCAGGGGCTGGAGGGCGCGCATATCCTGGTGCACGGGCATTGCCACCACAAGGCGGTGTTCGGCGGCCCGGCAAGCGAGATTGCCGTGCTGCAGCGGGCGGGTGCGCGGGTGGAGGCGATCCAGGCAGGCTGCTGCGGCATGGCGGGCCCGTTCGGGTTTGAGGCGGACAAGTTTGAGGTGTCAAAGACGATTGCGCAGGATGGACTGCTGCCCGCGGTGGCGAAGGCGGGGCCGATGACGATTGTGCTGGCGGACGGCTTCAGCTGCCGCGAGCAGATCAGCCAGCTGGGACACAAAAAGGCGCTGCACTTTGCCGAGGTGCTGGCGCATAGCTGCGGTTGCGGCGGGTGAGGGCTGGGTTTGGCGGGCTGCGCTAGGATAGAGATTCAACCGGGGGGCGCGCATGTTTGTTGTGGTGTGGCAGTTTGAAATTGCGGAGGACAAGGTGACGGCCTTTGAGGCGGCTTACGGGCCGGAGGGCGCGTGGGCCAAGCTCTTTGGCACGTCGCCGGAGTACCGCGGCACGGAGCTGTTGCGCGATGCGTATATCCCGGGGCTGTATCTGACGATTGACCGATGGGAGAGCGAGGAGGCGTTTCGCGCCTTCCGCAAGGACCACGACGCGGAGTACGAGGCGGTGGACCGCTCCTGCGACGCGCTGACCAGCCGCGAGACGCGGATTGGCGCCTACACCGCCTGAGTGACTTTGTGCGGCGCGGATGTGACTTTCCGCAAGAGTGCGCCAGGGCGCTGCGCCGCACTATGTGGCCTGCCGGTGCGATGGATGGCTCGCCGGAAGCGCCCGGGTGGTTCGGCTGAGCTGATGCGCGCGCCAGGCCTGGCTGGAATGTCCTGCCGGGTGCCGATGGACGGAGCCGGTGTGCGGCCGGACGGCAACCGGCACCGTGCCGACCTGCAGCGGGGAGTCGTGCCGCACCAGCGTGCGGATCTCCTTTGCGGCGGCGTTGCGGATGGCGGTGAGAACCAGAAGGCCGACAATGGTGGCAAGGATCATGACGGCCAGCCTACGGATGTCATGAAAGAGCTGCATAGGACTTCTCCGCGTCGTTGAGGGTTGTTGCGGCGCCACTTCCGGCAGGCCGGGAGGAATTGCAAGGGCTGAGCCGGAGGGGCGAGAATCTTCTCTTTTCTTTCGCTAATTTCCCTGTCTTTTGGTGTTCTGTCCTGCTACAATCCGAACGAAATCCAATCTTTGCCGGGCGCGATTTTCAGTCTCTCCATCGAGAGCCGCGCCGGGCGAATCATCCTTAGGAGCATACCCCCATGGCCATCGCCGATGACCGCGCAAAAGCTGTAGAACTGGCCCTTTCACAGATCGAAAAACAGTTTGGCAAAGGATCGATCGTGCGACTGGGATCCAAGGAGGCCCTGCTGCCGATCGCGGTGATCTCCACTGGCTCCATTAGCTTTGATGCAGCGCTGGGCGTTGGCGGCATCCCGCGGGGCCGCGTAATTGAGGTTTTCGGGCCGGAGTCGTCGGGCAAGACGACGATTACGCTGCAGATTATTGCCGAGGCGCAGCGGCTGGGCGGGCTGGCGGCGTTTGTGGATGCCGAGCACGCGCTGGACCCGGGCTATGCCAAGAAGCTGGGTGTGGACGTGGACAACCTGCTGGTGTCGCAGCCGGACTCGGGCGAGCAGGCGCTGGAGATTACCGAGGCGCTGGTGCGCTCGGGCGCGATTGACGTGCTGGTGGTGGACTCAGTGGCGGCGCTGGTGCCCAAGGCGGAGCTGGACGGTGAGATGGGCGACAGCCACGTGGGGTTGCAGGCGCGGCTGATGTCGCAGGCGCTGCGCAAGCTGACGGGCACGGTGTCCAAGTCGCGGACGGCGCTTATCTTCATCAACCAGATTCGCGAGAAGATTGGCGTGATGTTTGGCAACCCGGAGACGACGACGGGCGGCCGGGCGCTGAAGTTCTACTCGTCGGTGCGCGTGGACATTCGCCGCATTGCCGCGGTGAAGGAAGGCGACACGGTGGTGGGCTCGCGGACCAAGGTGAAGATTGTGAAGAACAAGGTGGCCGCGCCGTTCCGCGAGGCGGAGTTCGACATTCTGTACGGGGAGGGCATCAGCCGCGAGGGCGATGTGCTGGACCTGGCGGTGGCGAACAACATCGTGGAGAAGTCCGGCGCGTGGTACAGCTACGCGGGCGAGCGCATTGGGCAGGGCCGCGAGAATACGCGCAACTTCCTGAAGGAGAACAAGGACATCTTTGCGAAGATGGACGGCGAGGTGCGCAAGAAGCTGGGCATCGGCGCGGGGAAGGCTGACGTGCCCGAGGCTCCTGCTGGCGGCGCCGCAGAGGCGAAAGAGGCTGTGAGGCCGCGCCGGGGATAACCGGGCGGCACGGAAGCTGGGAAGCTGGAAAAATCCCATGCCTGGCAGGGCGGAACCTGCGCCGGGCATGGGATTTGTGTTTCAGGCGGCGGGTCTACTTTGCTGTTTTTTCCTCGTGGTACTCCATCTCAGTGTTGATGGACCAGATGTTGTCCTTGGTGGTGACGCCGTTGACGATGTTTTCGACGGCGGTCATGGCGGTGAGCATGGAGTGGTCCTGGTTGTTGTATTTGTGCATGCCGTTGCGGCCGACGAGGAAGAGGTTCTGGAAGCGGTCCGTGTAGTTGCGGATGACGTCGAAGCGGTCGTAAGTGCCGAAGTAGGCGGGGTAGGTCTTGGGGACGCGGACGACGTGGGAGTCCTCGACGTCCTCGGCCTTGAGGATGCCGATCTTGGCGACCTCGCCGATGGCGAAGCGGGCCATCTCGTCGTCGGGGAGCTTCCAGAGGGAGTCGGTGTCGTTGCAGAAGTATTCGAGGCCGATCCAGACGCGGTCGTCGTTGCCGACGAGCCAGGGGCTCCAGTTGTTGAAGACCTGCAGGCGGCCGAGGAGGACGTCGGGCTCCTGCACGTAGATCCAGTTGTCCTTGAGCGCGGAGCCGTCGGGCTCGGTGACGGAGAGGCGTTTGGCGAGCAGGCCCACGGTGATGAAGTCGCGGTACATGAGGCCTTCGCTGACTTCGTGCACGTCGGGCGGCGCGGGCGTGGAGAGCGACCGGATGAGGTCGCGCACGGGCATGGTGGAGAAGAAGTAGTCGCCGGCGTAGGTGACGCGCTCGCCGTTGTGGTTGGCGCCGCTGACGGCGAGGATGCGGTCGCCATCGACCTGGATGTGATCGATGGCAACGCCGAGGTGGATTTCGCCGCCGGCCTGCTGAACGAGGGTGGCGGCGTGCTCCCAGAACTGGCCGGGGCCGAACTTGGGGTAGAGAAACTTTTCGATCAGTGAGGTCTCGGTCTGCTTTTGCGCGATGTCGGCGGCGCGGCGGGAGGCGAAGGTCTTCTTGAGGAAGTGGACGACGACGCCCTTGAGCGAAAGGCCCTTGATGCGCTGCGCGCCCCACTCGGCGCTGATCTTATGGCAGGGCACGCCCCAGACCTTTTCTGTATAGGACTTGAAGAAGGTGAGGTAGAGCTGGCGGCCGAAGCGGTTGATGAGGAAGTCCTCAAGGGAGTGCTCCTGGCGGCGGGGCAGCAGGGTGGCGCGCATGTAGCTGATGCCGGCGCGGACGGAGCGGAGCAGGCCGAGCTTGCGAAGCGTCTCCGCGGTGAGGCGGATGGGGTAGTCAAAGAAGCGGCGCAGGAAGTAGATGCGGCTTTTGCGCTGGCGGACGAGCATGACGAGGTCGTCGGTGTGCGGGTCGGGCGCGGCGGTGGCGGCGGGTATGTTTCGCTGTTGCCCCTGATAGCGGAGCTCGCCGTTGCCGTTGTCGGCCTGAATGGGCATGAGGTCGAGCCACCACTGCATGACACGGTCTGACTTGGAGAAGAAGCGGTGGCCGCCGATGTCCATGCGGTTGCCCTTGTAGCGCACGGTACGCGAGATGCCGCCGATCTCGTGGCTGGCCTCAAGCAGGATGGGCTTGATGCCGGTGCGGCGCTGCAGTTCGACGGCGGCGGTGAGGCCGGCGGGGCCTGCTCCGATGATGATGGCGGTGCCTTGCTTCATGGGGATGACGCAAACCTCGTGCCGGTGGCGACCTGGGGAATATCCAAGTTTATCCCGCGGGCGAGCGGGTTGGCAGGGCGGTATTCGATTGCTAACCGGGCCGGGGTTTGGCGGCTGGGGAATTCAGCGCCTCTGAAAAATGCTTTAGAATCCGTGTAGAGTTGCTCTTATGAGCGTAAAAGCCCTTTATCCCGGCACCTTTGACCCGCCGACCAACGGGCACATCGACCTGATTCAGCGCGGGGCCAAGCTGTTTGAGCACCTGACGGTGGCGGTTCTGATCAATCCCATCAAGAACCCGCTGTTCACGGTGGAGGAGCGGGTGGTGATGCTGGCGGAGGCGACGGCGTCGCTGGGCAATGTGTCCGTGGCCACGTTTGACGGGCTGATGGTGGACTTTGCGCGGCAACTGGGCGCGACGGCGGTGCTGCGCGGGATACGCGCAATCAGCGACTACGAGCACGAGTTCCAGATGGCGCTGATGAATCGGCGGCTGGCTCCGGAGATTGAGACGGTGTTCCTGCAGCCGGCGGGGCGGTACTCGTTTGTGAGCTCGCGGATGCTGAAGGAAGTGTTCAGCTTTGGTGGGGACGTGAGCGGGCTGGTTCCGCCGAACGTGCTGAAGCGGCTGAAGGGTCGGATGCGGGAGAAGTAGGCCCACGGCGCGCGGGTTCTCTGCGGGGCTGAAGCCCGTACCTTTCCGGAGGACAGGCTGGGCGGGGACTGTGGTTTCCCACCCATGCCGCCCGCTGGAGCGGACGTCATGGATGGGGCACCCGGCTCCGCTAACCCCGCTCGCAGAGGACAGCTTGCGCGGCGCCAAGCTGCCCTGCCCGGAACTGCCCCCGCCCGGATGGGTGGGGGATTTAGCTGGTGCTTCGAAGTTCCAGCAGCGCGACCAGAAGCACCCGACGTCGCGGCTTATCTCGTGGAGGAAAGGAATATGCGCCCTTGTCTAATGCTTCGTATCTCCATGTCGGTATGTTTCTTTATGACCATCGCCGGTGCGCTGAACGCACAAACGGATGTGGCGCTGAGCGCCTACGGGGCCTTCAGCAAGACGGCGAGCGGCAACAACGTCAGCCAAAGCCAAGCCACCCAGGCGGGCGTGCTCTTTGAACTGCGCCACATCTCCAACCCATTGGTCGGTTACGAGTTCGCCTACTCCTATAACCGCGCAAACCAGCAGTACGCAGAGAAGGTGACACCTCCGTGCCCGACGGGTGATGTGAATTGTTTTGTTGTTGGCGCCGCCTCGGCTGCCGGCAGCGCCCACGAGATTACAGGCGATTGGGTCTTTTCCATGAAGTTCGCCAATCTGCGGCCCTTCGTCCTGGCCGGCGGTGGACTTATGGTGAACGCGGCCAGCAGCGCTGAGATGTCCGGCTGTTATCTGACGCATCCGCTCTGCGGAGGATTTCCGACACCCGCGAACAGTTCGACGACCGGGGTTTTTGTCTACGGAGCGGGACTCGACTGGGGCCTGCTGCCGCACCTTGGCCTGCGCCTGCAATATCGCGGCAATGTCTACAAAGCTCCGGATCTAGTCAACGTCGTCCCGTCGACGAACGCCTTCATGCATACGGCTGAGCCGATGGTCGGGGCGTATTTCCGGTTTTGAAATCGCCCCGGCGGGTGTGCGGGTTTGTGGATTCTCGGGCCTGAGAAGGCGGGTGGCCCGGGTGCCGGGGGAGTAAAGTGGGTTCCCCCACAAACGATGGCTGCCCCGGGTGCCTCGCATTTGGGCACCCGGGATAGCAGAAGCTTTGGCGCTCGGTTCTCTTTCGACATCGGCACCGGCTTGTTCTATGCTTTCCACCAATGCCGCGAGGACTGATCCGTTACGAACACACGGGTAATTTTCACTTTCTCACCTTCAGTTGCTACCACCGGTTGCAGCATCTGGGTTTGGCAGCGGCGCGCAGTCTATTCGAGGATGCGCTGGAGCGCGTGCGACGACGTTACCGCTTCGTGGTGGCCGGCTTTGTTGTGATGCCTGAACACGTGCATTTGCTCGTCGGAGAGCCGCAGAAAGGAGCGGTTTCCGGCGTGGTTCACGCACTCAAGCTCTCGGTGGCAATGCGGCGGCGGGAGAGGCCCTTCTGGCAGGCGCGGTACTACGACTTTCTCGTACACAACGATGAGAAGCGCATTGAGAAGCTCCGCTACATGCACCGCAATCCGGTGGTGCGCGGACTGGTTGCCAGACCGGAGGATTGGCCATGGTCGAGTTTTCGTCATTACGCTACGGGTTGCCCCGGCGTTGTCCAGATCGAATCGCAGTGGACGGCGATGCAGCGTGGAAATCGGCTGCCGGAATGGTTGCGTTGCCGGGAGAGGACTGGCTGAGGTTCGCGGTCTCCCGGGTGCCCAAATGCAAGGCACCCGGGGCAGCCATGGTCGTGGTAGAACGTACCTGGGCCACCCGGCGGGTGTGCGGGTTTGTGGATTCTCGGGCCTGAGAAGCAAGAGCTGGGGCACCCGGCCCCTGCACATCTGATTTGGGATTGGGCGGGAAATCTGTAAAAATAGGGGTACTATGACCGTTTCCTCTGCGTCGAAGGTGTTTGCCGACCGTATTGGCCGGATTGAGGTTTCTGCAACGATGGCTGTGGCCGCCGAGGCCGCGAAACTGCGCGCCGGTGGCGCGAACCTGGTGGATTTTGGGGCAGGCGAACCCCACTTCTCGACTCCGCGGCATATCAAGGAAGCGGCGATCCAGGCGATCGAGGCGAACTTCACGCGCTATACCGTGGTGCCGGGCATTCCGGATGTGCGCAAGGCCATTGTGGACCGGCATGCGGCGGACTTCGGCTCGGACTACGCGGTGGACGAGGCCATCTTTACCACGGGCGGCAAGCTGGCGCTGTTCAACACCATCCAGGTGCTGGTGGACCACGGCGACGAGGTGATTCTGCCGGTGCCGTACTGGGTGAGCTTCAAGGACATCATCCAGTATGCGGGCGGCAAGGTGGTCTTTCTGGAGACCAGCGAGGCGGAGAACTTCCGCATTACGGCCGACGCGATTGAGAAGGCGATTACGCCGCGGACGAAGGCGATCATTCTGAACTCGCCGTCGAATCCGGCGGGCTCCGTGGTGACGGCGGAGGATCTGGAGCGGATTGTGCACCTGGCGCACGAGCGCGGCATTTATCTGCTGCTGGACGAGTGCTACGTGTATCTGAACTATGCGGGCAAGCCGGTCTCGGGCGGGTCGTTCACGTGGGCCAAGGAGCACATGGTGGTGCTGGGCTCGCTGTCAAAGACATACGCGATGACGGGCTGGCGCGCGGGCTTTGCGCTGGCGTCGAAGGCGGTGACGGCAAACCTGAGCAAGCTGCAGTCGCAGTCGACGTCGAACGCGACGAGCTTTGTGCAGAAGGCGGCGATTGCGGCGCTGGCGGGCTCGCAGGACTGCGTGGCGGAGTTCCGCGCGGAGTTTATTGACCTGCGCGACTACATGCTGAAGAAGCTGGCGGAGATTCCGGGCGTGACGTGCACCAAGCCGGAAGGCGCGTTCTATGTGTATCCGAACATCTCGGCGTTCCTGGGCAAGGGCGGCATCAAGACGGCGACGGAGCTGGCGACGAAGCTGCTGCACGAGGCGCACGTGGTGACGGTGCCGGGCGAGGCCTTCGGCACCAGGGAGCACATCCGTATCTCGTACCCGGTGACGAAGCAGACGATTGACGAGGGCACGCGCCGGATGGGCGAGTACCTGGCCAGGCTGGGGTAAGAGGCCGGGCTCGAGGGATCGAGTGACTCGGCTGTAGTCCTGGGCCGCTGTGGGGCATTCCCGCAGCGGCTCAACTGCTTTTGCGTGCGGCTTTTGCGGCGGTTGCGAATAAATCGCGCGCGGTGGACTGTGCAAAGCGGGGTGGGCTCGGGTAGGATGGGTTTTTCCATGGCGAACCCAATTGATTTTCGTCCCGTGATTCTTGCCGGCGGCAGCGGAACCCGTTTCTGGCCGCGGTCGCGCCGCAAGCATGCCAAGCAGGTGCTGGCGCTGGATGGCGAGCGCTCAATGATTCAGCAGACGGTGGAGCGGCTGAAGGCGCTGGCCCCGGTGCAGAACACCTGGGTGATTACCAACGAACTGCTGGCCGGGGAGATCGGGGAACAGCTGGAGGGCGTTCCGCCGGCGCACATCATCCAGGAGCCGGTGGCGCGGAATACGGCGCCGGCGTGCGGGCTGGCGGCGTTTCTGATTGAGCGGGAGAACCCGGACGCGGTGCTGGGGGTGTTTCCGTCAGACCACGTGATTGGCGACGAGCCGCGCTTTTTGAAGATGCTGGAGAAGGGCATCCGGCTGGCCGCGGCGGGCGAGAACATGGTGGTGCTGGGCATTGAGCCCACGCGCGCGGAGACGGGCTACGGCTACATTGAGACGGGCGACCTGACCAGCGACGACGAGGCGCTGCACGTGCGGCGCTTTACAGAGAAGCCGAACCAGAACCGCGCCGAGGAGTTTCTGGCGGCGGGGAACTACTACTGGAACTCGGGGATGTTCTTGTGGTCGGCGCGGACGCTGGCGAATGCGGTGCGCGAACACCTGCCGGAGACGGCTCCGCTGCTGGAGGCGATTGCGGCGGCGTTTGGCAAGCCGGAGTTTGACGAGGTGTTCCGGCAGCTGTATTCGAAGTGCGAGAACATCTCAGTGGACTATGCGGTGCTGGAGCCGCGGTCGGCGAAGGGCGAGCATCTTTCGCGGCTGTATTGCCTGCCGGCGGAGTTTGGGTGGAACGACCTGGGCTCGTGGGCGTCTCTGTATGAGTATCAGCTGGAGACGCGGCTGCACGGCGACGGCGACGGCAACGTGGCGGAGACGGACGGCCACATGGCAATCGAGGCCACGAATAACTACGTCTACAGCCCCAGGAAATTTGTGGCGCTGGTGGGCGTGGAGAACCTGGTGATTGTGGATACCGACGATGCGCTGCTGATTGCGCACCGCGACCACTCGCAGGACGTGGGCAAGATTGTGAAGGAGCTGGGGCTGAGCGGGCGCAGCGACCTGATTTGAATCCACCGAGAGCAAGGCAGCGCCGAGGGCATGCGTGTGCCGCATTCTGAGCCGACGGAATGACGGGCACGGCGAGCCGCGGGCTGCGTTGTTTACACTCGTTCGGAGGAGAGCGAGAACCCAACGATGCCGCATCCTGTGATCAAGTTTGGTACAGACGGCTGGCGAGCCGTGATTGCCGACGACTTTACATTTGCCAATGTGCGCACGGCGGCCGAGGCG
This sequence comes from Acidobacteriota bacterium, assembly GCA_021781495.1. Lineage (GTDB taxonomy): Bacteria > Acidobacteriota > Terriglobia > Terriglobales > Acidobacteriaceae > Telmatobacter. Next base: position 14,089 of record JAJXWS010000019.1, read on the forward strand.
ATTGCCGCCTATGTGCATGCGCGGGAGAATCCGGCGAAGGGGCTGTGCATTGGCTATGACACGCGGTTCGGGTCAAAGGCCTTTGCGCATGCCTGCGCTGAGGTGGTGGCGGCAACGGGGATTCCTGTGCTGCTGGCCAACGACATTACACCGACACCGGCGCTGAGCTATGGCGTGCGCGAGCATGGCGCGGCGGGCGGCATCATGATTACGTCGTCGCACAATCCGGCGCAGTGGAACGGCGTGAAGTACAAGGCGTGGTACGGGGGCTCGGGCAGGCCGTCGATCATCGCAGAGATTGAGGCGCGGCTGGGCCAGCATGTGAAGCGGCCCGCGCAGGCGGCGGAGATTCGCGAGTTTGATTTTCTGCCCGCGTACCTGAAGGCCATTGAGAGCTTTGCGGACCTGGACCTGATTGCGAAGTCGGGGCTGAAGTTCTGCGTGGACTCGATGTATGGCGCGGGGCGCACGATTCTGTCGGACATTTTTACGCGGCTGGGCGTGGAGCATGTGCAGATTCGCGGCCATGTGGACCCGCTGTTTCCGGGGATCAATCCGGAGCCGATTGAGCCGCATATTCGCGCGCTGGGCGAGGCTGTGGTGGCGAACACGTGCCACGCGGGGCTGTGCACGGATGGCGACGCGGACCGCATTGGCGCGACGGACGAGCACGGAAACTTTGTGGACCCGCACAAGATTTTCAGCGTGCTGCTGAGCTGGGTGCTGAAACGCAAGGGATGGCCGGGCGCAGTGACGCGGGCCTTCAACACGACCAAGATGCTGGACCGCATCTGCGCGAAGTATGGGCGCGAACTGATTGAGCACGGCATCGGCTTCAAGTTTGTGTGCGACTACATGCTGGAGCGCGAGATTCTGATGGGCGGCGAGGAGTCAGGCGGCATTGGCTTCCAGCGCCACTTGCCGGAGCGCGACGGCCTGCTGAACGCGCTGCTGCTGGCCAACGTGATGGCCGAGGAAGGCAAGACGCTGGGGCAACTGGTGGCCGACCTGCAGGCCGAGTACGGCGAGCACCAGTATGGACGCATCGATCTGCACATTCCCGACGAGCTGAAGAAGGCGGCGATTACGCGGGCGCTGGCGCTGAAGCCGGGCGACCCGGCGTTTGCAGGCATGACCGTGCTGCGGCAGGAGACGCTGGACGGAGTGAAGTTCTACCTGGACAACCCGGAGGCGAAGACGAAGCCGAACGCGGCGGAGACGTGGATCCTGCTGCGGGCGAGCGGGACCGAGCCGCTGCTGCGGATCTATACCGAGTCCACGTCGAACGAAGCCGTGGCGCGGCTGCTGGAGGCCGGGCGGGCGTTTGCGATGGGGGCATGAGGCAGCGTGCGCTGCCTCATGCTTTACTGAAGGACCGCAACTTTGGCGCGCTTGCCGAGGCGGACGACGAGCCTTGCCGGCAGCGAAGCCACTGAGACGGTGTTGCCGGCAGCGGGCTCGCCGTCGAGCTTGACGGCCTTCTCGGCGATCTTGCGGTTGGCCTCGGCGCCGCTGGCGGCAAGGCCGAGGTGCACGAGCAGTTTGGGCAGGCGCACGGAGTTGGGCTCGGGGCCGGCGACCTCGGCGAGCGCGACGGGGACCTCTTCGAGATCCTCGGCGGTCTCTTTCTGCTGGAACATGCGCGCCCAGTTTTCGTCGGCGTGCTGCGCGGCGGCTTGACTGTGGAAGCCTGCAGTGATGGTGCGGGCTAGGCGCTTCTTGGCCTCCATGGGATGCAGCTTGCCGGCGGCGACGTCGGCTTGCATGGCGGCGATCTCACTCTGCTTGAGGTCGGTGAGGAAGATCCAGTACTTCCACATGAGCTCGTCGTTGATGCTCATGAGCTTGCCGTACATTTCTGCGGGCGGCTCGTTGATGCCGATGGCGTTGCCAAGCGACTTGGACATCTTCTGCACGCCGTCCAGGCCCTCGAGGATGGGCGTCATCAGGACGATCTGGGGCTTCTGGCCGTAGTGGCGCTGGAGCTCGCGGCCGCAGAGGAGGTTGAACTTCTGGTCAGTGCCGCCGAGCTCAACGTCGCACTCGAGGGCGACGGAGTCATAGCCCTGCATGACGGGGTAGAGCATCTCGTGCAGGCTGATGGGCTGCTCGGCCTGGAAGCGCTTGTGGAACTCCTCGCGCTCGAGCATCTGCGAGACGGTGAAGTGCGCGGTGAGGCGGATGGTGCCTTCAAAGCCGAGCTTGTCGAGCCACTCGGAGTTGTAGCGGACCTCGGTGGCCTTCTCGTCGAGGATTTTGAAGACCTGCTGCTTGTAGGTTTCGGCGTTGGCGTCGACCTGCTCGCGGGTGAGGGGCTTGCGGGTGATGTTGCGGCCGGTGGGGTCGCCGATGAGCGAGGTGAAGTCGCCGACGAGGAAGATGACGGTGTGGCCGAGCTGCTGGAAGTGGCGCAGCTTGCGCATGAGCACGGTGTGGCCCAGGTGCAGGTCGGGCGCGGTGGGGTCAAAGCCGGCCTTGACGCGCAGGGGGCGTCCGGTTTTGCGGCTCTCTTCCAGGCGCTCGCGCAGGTCGCTGACGCGGATAATCTCCGCCGAGCCTTTCTGGAGCAGGTCAAGCTGTTCGTCTACGGGCAGGAACTCTGGCATGTCTTCTCCAGTATAAAGTTTGCGGGCGAGGCGTTTTCGCAGAGCATGCTGCGCGGGTGGTCAGGCTATAATGGCGACATGCAGCGCATGGCCCACCTTACCGCCTTCGTCGTCCGCCTCTCTGTGCGAGCGTGCGCGGCGGGTGCTGCTGCGGCTTCGGCCGCCTAATGTCCGTTTCACCTCATCGCTACAATCCAACTTCAGAGCGCCAGACCCAAGGGCATTAGTGCCTGCTGGTTGCTTAGCCTGTCTGCCTCTGCTCCCAATTGGAGCAGCGTTACACTGGAGTCACCATGGAAGAGTTTTCTCGGATTCAGCGCCTGCCTCCCTATGTGTTTAACATTACCGGCGAGATGAAGGTGTCTGCGCGCCGGCGCGGAGAGGACATCATCGACTTTGGCATGGGCAACCCGGACGGGGCCACGCCGAAGCACATTGTGGACAAGATGATTGAGGCGGCGCAGAAGCCCGTCACGCATCGCTACTCGGTGTCGCGCGGGCTGCCGCGGCTGCGCAAGGCGATCTGCAACTGGTACAAGACGCGCTATGACGTGGACCTGAATCCGGACACGGAGGCGATTGTCACCATCGGGTCCAAGGAGGGCATTGCGCACCTGTGCCTGGCGATTCTGGACTCGCGGGACACGGTGCTGGTGCCCAACCCGAGCTATCCGATTCACATCTACGGGCCGGTGATTGCGGGCGCGCATGTGGTGAGCGTGCCGATTAACGATCGCGAGCAGTTTCTGGCGCAGCTGGAGGACCTGATTCCGCGGATGACGCCACGGCCCAAGGCGCTGATTGTGAACTTTCCGTCGAATCCGACGACGGAGTGCGTGGATTTGCCGTTCCTGGCGCGGCTGGTGGAACTGGCGCGCGAGTATGGCTTCCACCTGATCCACGACCTGGCGTATGCGGACATCGCGTTTGACGGCTACAAGCCGCCGAGCGTGCTGCAGGTGCCGGGCGCGAAGGACGTGGCGGTGGAGTTCTTCACGCTGTCAAAGAGCTACAACATGCCGGGCTGGCGCGTGGGCTTCATGGTGGGCAATCCGGTGCTGGTGAATGCGCTGGCGCGGCTGAAGAGCTACTTTGACTACGGCACGTTTACGCCGATCCAGGTGGCGTCGATTCTGGCGCTGGAAGGGCCGCAGGAGTGCGTGCACGAGATTTGCGGCATCTACCAGAAGCGCCGCGACGTGCTGGTGGACGGCCTGAACAAGGCAGGCTGGCCGGTGGCGATGCCCAAGGCGACGATGTTTGTGTGGGCGCAGATTCCGGAGCAGTATCGCAAGCTGGGCTCGCTGGAGTTCTCAAAGCTGCTGCTGACGGATGCGAAGGTGGCGGTGTCGCCGGGAATTGGGTTTGGCGACTACGGCGACGGGCATGTGCGCTTCTCGCTGATTGAGAACGAGGAGCGGACACGGCAGGCGCTGCGCGGCATCAAGGCGATGTTTGCAAAGGGCCTGGTTCCTGCGGAATAGCGGCCTTCCATGCATGGGCGCAAGATTTTTGACGGGATTGCACCATGCGTGGTGATATCCACAGATAAATCCGTTTTTTGCACTTGCTTCCACAGATTGAACAGGCGCAGAGTCTCTACCAGTTGGTGAGCCTTTAGGGAATCGGAAACGATGTTTCCAGCCCGGCGGGAGATGTAAGCAACGAGGGAGATCGAAGCGTAGTCCCTTGGCCTTTGCGGAGATGGAGCAAGAAGGGGAGAGATGGGAATCGGATGCGGCCCAGCCGCAGAAGAGGACCGGAAGGAACCGGAAGGCAAGATCGACGGCCAGCCGAGAGATGAGATTTGAAGGAAGCCGAAGCGAGCACCCGACGCTGGGCCGGAAGATGCAGGATTCGAAGGACGCCGGAGACTGAGTGGACGGGCAACCGAAGACCCGGACAAAGGCGAAGATCGGAGATTCATCCACGGTCCTGACAGGGCGATGCAAAGTTCAGTGGACGGAGGTGCGGCACAACCGGCCTTTGCGGCAACGAAACGGAAGAAGGAAAGCGGAAGATCCGATGCGGCTGGGAAGCAGAGGAGAATCCGGTGGAATTCCGAAGAGACATTGACGGCCAGCCGGAAGAGCAGCACGGAAGAAGATTGAAGATTCATCGTCAGGCACGACCGTAAGGCGTTGAACCCGACGAACTACGAGGACACCCGGAAAGCGCCAGGGACTGATTCAGGTCTCTGGCGTTTTCGTTTGTGCGCGCGTTTGCGCGCCGCCACGCGCATGGCCTGACCTGCCGGAACGCTCTGTATGATGGGGTTTCGCGGCGGAGTGGATGCGAGGAGGGGGTCGGGATTTCTTTGGCCATGATGATGGTGGATGGCGCCAACATAACAGCGGTGCAGATTCGGGAGAGCCTGCTGGGGGTTCTGGGGTTTGTTCCGGCGCTGGTGTGCACGGGCTACGCGACGGCGTGGCTGACGAATCTGCATGGGTTTCGCGGGCGCTCGCTGGTGGAGCGGGTGTTCTGGAGCGTGCCGCTGTCGCTGGCGGTGACGACGATTGGCTCGTACCTGGTGGGCAGGTTTGCCGGGTTGAATGCGGTGGTGGCGCTGCTGTGGACGAACGCGGCGGCTTGTGTGGCGCTGCTGGCGTGGGAGTGGCGCGGGCGCAGGCGACGGGGCGAGCGATGGGTGGTTGGCCTGCGGCCGCTGGGCCCGACGGCGCTGCTGCTGGCGGCGGCGTGGGTGGCGGTGGCCGTGCTGTCGCTGGTGGACCTGCAGAGCGGCCAGCACCTGTCGATGAACGTGGCGATCTGGGACCAGAGCTATCGGGTGAACTGGACGCAGACGGTGTTGCGTACGGGCGTGCCTCCGGCGAACTCGCTGTACTGGTTTGGACATACAGCCACCATGCGCAACTACTACTACTGGTATGTAGTGTGCGCGGCGGTGGCGAAGATGTGGGGCCTGTCAGTGCGCGCCGTGTTTATTGCGGGCTGTGTGTGGTCAGGATTCGGCCTGGTGGCGCTGTTGGGACTGTTCCTGAAGCACGTTCTTGATTGTGGAGCGCGGCTGCGCAGGCAGTTGCTGGTTTGTGTGGGACTGTTGACGGTGACTGGGCTGGACCTGGGCGTGAACCTGTGGAATGCGATTGTGCTGCATCAGCCTATGCCGGCGGATTTGGAGTGGTGGTCGAAGGACCCGATTGATAGCTGGTACGACTCGCTGCTTTGGGCGCCGCATCATGTGGCGAGCATGGTGTGTTGCCTGTTCGCGTTTCTGCTGGCATGGAAGTCGACGGGGGCGGAACCACCCAGCCCCGGACTGCGCAGGCAGGCACTGACGGTGGCGTTGATTGCCGCCGCGCTGGCGAGCGCATTCGGATTGTCGATCTATGTCGCTTTCGGATTCTTTCTGGGGATGCTGGTGTGGGCCTCGTGGCAGGCGGTGGCAGAGCATGCTCTGCGCAGAGCAGCGGTGATGGCGGCGGGCGGCATGGGCGCTGCGGTCTTGCTTGTACCCTACCTGCTGGAACTGCGCCATGATTCCGGCGGCACTGCGGGTGGCGGGCTCTTTGGTTTTGCGGTCCGCGAGATGATTCCGGCGGGTGGATTGCTGGCCTGGGGCTGGTTTCCTCGCATTGCGATGGCACATCCGGTTGCGGCGCGGAATCTGGCTAACCTGATCCAGCTTGTGCCCGGATATGTGTTTGAGCTAGGCTTCTACTTCTTCGTGCTGTGCATTTTTCTGATTCCGGCATGGCGGGGAAGACGTGCGCTGACGGAGGCGCAGCGGTCTCTGGTGGTGCTGGCGGTGGCATCGTTCCCATTTCTGTCGCTACTGCGCTCGCGGGTGCTGGCCTATGACGATTACGGAATTCGCTCTGTACTGATTCTGCAGTGCGTGCTGTTGCTGCTGGCCTCGGAGCTTTTGATGGGGGGAGGAATGGCAGACCAGCGGCGGGGAACGACGGTGGAAGTGCCCGGCGTGTCGCCGAGAACGCCGCAGTGGTTGCGAGTGGCCGCTTCTCTGGCGTTGAGCCTGGGCGTTTTGAGCACCTTTTGCCAGGCGCTGATGCTGCGCTTCGTGCTTCCAGTGGCGGAGGCCAACATGAGCAAGCATCAGGTGCCGCAAGCGCGGGCCATCTCGCACAATGCGTACATTTCGCACGTTGGCTATGCGCAGATGGATCGCGCAGTTCCAAAGGATGCCGTGGTGCAGTTCAATCCCAAGGTGCCGAATCCGTTCTGGACCGACGTTGACCTGGTTGGGGTCAATCGTCAGGTGGCAATTGCCGGGGATACGGATGGATGCGGCTCCATGGCAGGCGGGGATCCGAGCGGATGTGCGGCGATGGCGGCGGCGGTGGATGGGCTCTACAAGGGAGCCACGGCGGAGCAGGCGCGCGCGGTGTGCGGCGAGTACGGGATCGGGTACCTGGTGGCGCGGGTGTATGACGCGGCGTGGAAGGACGGCGCGGGCTGGGTGTGGACGCTGCGGCCGGTGGTGCAGGACGCGGAGTTTCGCGTGCTGGACTGCGGACGCTAGACTGCGGACGTTAGACTGCGGACGCGGATGCGGCAGTGCCGCGGGCTCTAGTACGCCAGCACGGCGGCAACAAGCAGCACGGTGGCGACGACGAGGATGGCGAGGTTCATGTCGAACTCGACGACGCCGCTGCGGGCGCGGATGCGGGCGATGGGCATGCCGTTGGGGTCGCGGAGCGTTCCGCTGTAGAGGCCGCGCGCGAAGAAGGCCGCAAAGAAGCCGATCATGGGAAGAGCGGTGAGAACCGCGACGAGATAGAAGCGCTGGTCGAGGGTGGGCCCGGGCCACCACAGGAGTGCGACTTCCACGGCGGCGGCGAGGGTTTGGGTGAGCGTTTGCGAGACGACGTGAAACCGCGCGTGACCAGGCCACAGCGGGTTGGTGGCATGGGTGCGGTTGAGGTCGATGAAGAGCGGGGCGATGCCCTGGCCCGCCGCGAGGGCGGTGAGCAGGATGCGGGCTGGAATCACGGCAGGCACTAAGGGCAGTCTACGTTGACGCCACGGGCCGTGTGGAGTGCATTGTGAGGGCGGTCGTGTAGCTTGAGCGGGGCCGCGGTTTCGGCGCTGCGATGAGGGCCGGAACCGCGTACGGTGTTTGCCTGCGCTTAGTGGACGGCAACGTCGCCGGCGGGTTTGCCGGGGCGGCTCTTGCTGAGCAGGAAGGCCAGGACGATGAGCCCGATGGACATCCACGACAGCTCCATGTAGACGTCCTGGTAGCCCTGCATCTGGGCCTGCATGTTGAGCTGGTTGTAGATGGAGGCCAGCGCCATGCCGGAACCGTTGCCGCCGCCGAAGTGTCCGCTGAAGAAGCCGGTGAGCATCTGCTTCTGCTGCTCAAAGGCGATGGAGCTGGACTGCATAGAGTTTTGCAGGTGGGCCTGGTGCCACATGGCGCGGCTGGTGACCTGCGCATTGGTGATGGCGATAAGGATGCTTCCGCCAAGGTTGCGGACGAAGTTGATGAGTCCGGCGACCTGGTTGCTCTCCTCCTTGGGCATGCCGACGTAGGCGGCGTTGGTGATGGAGATGAAGCAGAAGGGCAGCGGGAGCATCTGGATGACGCGCAGCCAGGAGGCCTGCGCGAAGGTCATCTGCAGGTTGGTGACGTCTGCCGCGTAGCGGAAGGTGAGCACCAGCAGGGTGAATCCGATGAGGGTGAGGGTGCGCGCGGAGAACTTGCCGGTGGCGTATCCGGCGAAGGGCATGACGAAGACGAGCGTGATGCCGCCGGCGGTGAGGGCCAGGCCCGCGGTGGTGGCGTTGTAGCCCAGCAGCTCCTGCATGAACTGCGGCTGCAGGACGGTGTTGGCGTTAAGCACGCCGCCGACCAGCATCATGAGGAAGCAGCAGATGGCGAAGTTGCGGAAGCGAAAGAGCTTGAGGTTGATGAGCGGGTCCTTCTGCCGCCACTCCCACAGGACGAGGGCCACGAGGCCACCGATGAAGAGGAAGGCGAAGAAGCGAATGAAGCCGGAGGAGAACCAGTCGTTCTCCTCGCCCTTGTCGAGCATGATCTGAAGGCCGCCCATGGAGATGGTGAGGAAGGCGAGCCCGAGGTAGTCCATGTTGCGCAGCCGGGAGGGGTCGGCCTTGATCCACGGCGGATCTTCGATGAGCCGGCTGACGAGGATGTAGGCAAGGATGCCGACGGGGATGTTGATGAAGAAGATCCAGCGCCAGGAGAAGTTGTCGGTAATCCAGCCGCCGAGGGTGGGCCCGATGGACGGGGCAAGGACAGCGACGAGTCCGTAGAGGGCGAAGGCCTGGCCTCGCTTGTGGGGCTCAAAGCTGTCGGCCATGATGGCCTGGGCCATGGGCTGCATGCCGCCGCCGCCCGCGCCCTGAATCACGCGGAAGACGATGAGCAGGGGCAGCGATGGAGCTATGCCGCAGAGGAAGCTGGCGATGGTGAAGATGGTGATGCAGAAGACAAAGAAGTTGCGGCGGCCCATCAGGCTGCTGGCCCAGCCGCCGAGGGGGAGCACGATGGCGTTAGAGACGAGGTAGCTGGTGAGCACCCAGGTGCCCTGATCGGTGCTGGCGGCAAGGCTGCCGGCGATGTGCGGCAGGGCGACGTTGGCGATGGAGGTATCGAGCACCTCCATGAAGGCCGCCAGAGCGACGGTCATGGCGATGAGCCAGGGATTGACCCGGGGCTTCCAGTGCGCGTGAAGGTCAGGACTGGGGTTGACCACAGTCTTCTCCGGCGCGCTGGTGGGGGCCGCTGAGGGGGTTGGCTTGCTCGACAAAAACGGCTCCTTTGCCTTCGTTTCAGGCACTTAGATTGAGGAAACGAGGCTGTCTGACGATGCTCCTGCCGGGCGATTGGCCGGCGGAGGGCTCAGCAGCAGTTGGAAACTGGCGTACCTAGCAATAGATGACGGAGGCAGGCGCAGGGGTTCATGGATTGATGGGGATGGGGGTATCCGGGGGCAGGCTGTGCGGCGAAGGGCGCCAGCCCACGAGCGCAATGGCCAGCGCGACGGCCTGCATGGCCACGATGAAGGCTACGCAGGCGGGCCACTTGCCCAGAGACCAGAAGAAGCCGGGAACGACGCCGGCCGCGGTTCCGCCCAGGTAGTAGCAGGTGAGGTAGAGGCCGGCTGCGGTGACGCGGGCCTCCGGCGGCGAGGCGACGCGAAGGTGGCTTTGCGAGGCGGTTTGGGCGATAAAGACGCCGCTGGAGACGAGGGCCAGCCCGAGAAGGACGACGGGGAGCGAGGGCACCAGGGTGAGCAGCACTCCGGCGATGGAGCAGAGGATGGCTCCGCTGATGCCGGCGCGCAGGCCGACGCGGGTGATGATGTAGCCGGCGGCGGGGGTGACGACCAATCCGACGAGGTAGACAAAAAAGAGATAGCTGAGCGCCGAGGTGGAGAGGCTGAAGGGCGGGGCGGCGAGGTGGAAGGTGATCCACGTGAAGACGCCAACCAGGGAGAAGAGCACGTTGAAGCCGACGGCGAAGGTGGCCACCAGGCGACGGCGGCGGAAGAGCGCCTGCACCTGGTAGGGGAAGGCGGGCAGCCGGCTGGCGGAGCGCGCGGCGGCAGGGCGGGGACGTCCGCGGGGCAGCCACGCGGCGACGGCGAGCGCTCCGGCGAGGGCGGCGACGCCGAGCACGAGAAAGCTGACGCGCCAGCTGAACCACTCCGCCAGCAGACCGGCGGAGAGGCGGCCCATGAAGCCGCCAAGGGCGGTGCCGCTGACGTAGAAGCTCATGATGAGGGCGACGCGATTGGGCGGCCACTCCTCGCCGATGTAGGTGATGAGGACGGCGATGACGCCGGGGATGGTGACGCCCTGCAGAAATCGCCAGAAGACGAGTTGGGGCAGCGAGGTGGCCGTGGCCGCCAGCAGCGTGGGCAGCGAGATGCCCAGGAGCGAGGCGACGATGACGCGCTTGCGCGGCAGGCGCTCGGTGAGGGCTCCGAAGATGGGCGCGGAGAGGGCGACGCCGAGAGTGGCGGCCGAGACGGTGAGGCCGATGGCGGTTTTGGAGACGTGGAAGAGCCCGGAGAGCATGGGCAGCAGCGGCTGGGTGCAGTAGAGCTCCAGGAAGGCGCAGACGCCGCAGAGGGCGACGGCAGCGGCAGCCCAGTGGCTGGGGGTTGGACGGGCAGGTTGGAGCGGGGTGTCCAAGCAACAGGATACCGGATGGGCCGCGAGGCGGCGGCGTGCGCCCGGTCCGCCTCGCATGGCGCAGGTCAGCCCTGCATGAATGTGGCGAACTTGATCCAGAACGGCGTTTGCCCAAGCGGGATTCTGCCTATGGTTTCAACCGCCAGTATCAGGAAGCAGATGAGTGAGACGCGATGCACCTTCTTGAGCGTGACGAGGTCGTAGGCCACGACCATGGCTGGAAGGACAAGGAAGATGAGGGACATCGCCAGCGGGCCCATGGGGGTGATGGTGTAGGGGAATCGTCCCACGGCCGCGCTGAGCAGCATGATGGTGGCAAAGAGGATGAGCCGCTTGTGTTCCACGGGGCGGCGCCGCGCGGCATACGCCCAGGCTATGAGCACGGCGAAGACGGCGATGGCCGTCATGGGCACTACGTAGAAGACCTTGGCGTCCAGACCCGACCCGGGAGGCGACATGCCGCGGCGGAGCGCGTCAGTGGCGGCGAGGATTCCGACGACGAGCATGACGGATGCCAGTCCGAATCCCCACAGGCCGAGGCGGCGATGCACCTGCACCTTGCGCGCGCTGACGAGCGCAGTCTGCACGATGAGCGTGAGCAGCCAGAGGGTGAAGACGATGGCGTGGATGTGGATGATCCGGCTGGGCAGCGGGGCGTGAATCATGCCCGCGGCGTAGTAGGTCTTGGCGAAGCCGAGCCAGGTGACGAGGAGAACGACAGCGCACATGAGGGGGAAGAAGATGCGGTCAGGATGGACAGGCCGCCGGAGTGTGAGAGCGGAGGTGGTCACAGGTTCTCCTCGGGGGCGGGATGGCGCGATCACGGCGCATATCCCGGGGTTGTCTTGCTGGGTCCCAGGCATGAGGACCGGCACGAATGGTTGCAGGCTGCGCGGGAACGGGTGCGCGCCTGGCAGTTGAATCGGGTTTTCGCATCGCTGGCCGGTAACAAGGAACAGTACGGCTGTGGGGGCAACCGGGGAAGCTGCATTGGCCAGATGGTTGATGACCATGATGACGGGAGGGCGGTGCGGGGTCAAGGAGATTTTGACGGGCCCGGACCGTGCCGGACGATATAACCTAGGCCAGAGATGGACTCTTCTTCCCCAAGGCCGCCAAGGCGCGGCATGGAGGCGTTTGCCTCCCAGGATTTCAGGCGGTATCAACTGGCGCGCGCTGCGGTGATTCTGGGCGCGGAGGCGCAGGCGGTGGCGGTGGCGTGGCAGGTCTACTCCATGACGCACCGCGCGCTGGACCTGGGCTATACGGGGCTGGCGCTGTTTTTGCCGGGACTGCTGTTTCTGCTGCCCTCGGGGCATGTGGCGGACCGCTTCGACCGCCGCCAGGTCATCCTGGTGTGCTACTCGCTGCAGGTGTTCTGCACGCTGGGGCTGCTGGCGCTGGCGCGGACGGGCGGGCACTCCGTGCTGCCGATTTACGCGGTGCTGTTTCTGGTTGGCACGGGCAGGGCATTTTCCGGGCCGGCCAGCTCGGCGCTGATTCCGCACCTGGTGCCGGAGAAGCACTTTGTGAACGCGGTGACCTGGGGCGGAGCGATCTTCCAGTTTGCGAACATCTCAGGGCCGGCGCTGGGCGGGCTGCTATTTACGCTGCCGCTGGTGCACTTTCTGCCGGGTACGCGGATGGAGGGTCCGGGGATTGTGTATCTGTTCACGCTGACCACGCTGGTGTGGTTTCTGGCGCTGGTGGGCAGCCTGCGGGTGCGGCCGGGGCGCATGGAGCACCGCGGCACGTCTCTGCGCGTGCTGCTGGCGGGGTTCCGCTACGTGTGGGGACTGCCGCTGCTGCTGGGCGCCTTCTCGCTGGACCTGTTTGTGATGCTGCTGGGCGGGGCGGTGGCGCTGATGCCGATCTTTGCCAGCGAGGTGTTACACACGGGGCCGCGTGGACTGGGCATGCTGCGGGCGGCTCCGGCGCTGGGCGCGCTGAGCATGTCGCTGCTGATGGCGCGCTTCCCGATCAGCCGCAGGGCGGGCAAGCGGATGTTTCTGTGCGTGAGCATCTTTGGCGTGGTGACGGTGATCTTTGGGCTGTCGCACAGCCTGTGGCTGAGCCTGGCAGCGTTGGCGGCGGGCGGTGCGGCCGACACAATCAGCGTGATTATTCGCGGATCGCTGCTGCAACTGGCCACTCCGCCGGAGATGCGTGGACGGGTGAGCGCGGTGAACTCGCTGTTCATTGGCGCGTCAAACGAGCTGGGCGAGTTTGAGAGCGGCGTGACGGCGCAGTGGTGGGGCGCGGTGCGGGCGACGGTGTTTGGCGGGGTGGGCGCGCTGGTGGTGGCGGCGGTGTGGGCCGGGCTCTTCCCGGACCTGCGCAACGTGGACGAACTGACCAGTGAGACGCTGCGGCCACGGCCCGCCGGGGCAATGCAGGCGGCGGAGGGCTGAGACCGGCCGCGCCGACTGCGCGCTGGAGGCAGCCTACCGCTGCAGCAGGTCGATGGGCTGGGTGAAGTCCGTGACGCGAATGTGCCTGGCCAGCGAGGGATGCTGTCGGGCGACGGCCTGATACATCTCCCATGCGACACGGCGATAGCTGAAGTGGCCAGCCGGGGCGGAGCGCAGCTCGCTGATGTACTGGGCCTCGGCAAAGTCCATCTTGAAGAGGCAGCGGATGCGCGTGGCCAGCGGCAGCAGATAGAGCGCGGACTGGGCGGCCTCTGGCGCGGGACCGGCGGCGATGCGGGTGCTGGCGTCGTGCGCTGCCCGGACGGCGGCCTGATAGTCGGCCACGATGCCCGCTTCGGCAAGGCCGGCGGCGTCGCCGTCGTGGGGCGTCTCAAAGCCGTGCAGCGCGGTGAAGCTTTGCAGAATCTGCGTGGAGCGGCGGTGGCGGTGCATGTCGCGGAAGCCGCCGATGTCCATGAGGATGTCGAAGCGGAGCGCGGCTCCGGCGTGGAAGGCGCGCAGCAGCTCGTCGTGGCGGCCGCGGTGGCGCAGGCCGAGCTCGATGATCTCGTTGACGCGTGCTTCGGGCAGCTCGGCGACGATGTCGCGAATCTGGCGATAGGGGTGGTGGCTGGCAGAGTAAAGCAGCGTGGCGGCCAGCTCCACCTCAAGGGATTCCGTGCGCTCAACCAGGTCCACGACCGGCGCCTGCGCAATGGGCAGGCTGCCGTAGAGTTCGGCGGCGGCCTGGGCGAGGTCGGCCTGGGTCTGCATCTGGTAGGGGTTGGACTCGGCGTATTTGACGAGGGTGGGCGCGGTGCGCACCTCGCGGGTGAGCAGGTTGGCGGCCTCGGCGGCAAGCTCGGGGTCGGCGGCCAGCCGGGCGACGAAGGCGGCAGCGGCCTGCGCGTTGACGTTCCATGCGGGGCCGGTGGCGGCTTCGCGCAGCTTCTGGCCCAGGTCGCGGACCTCGGCGACGGGATGCGAGAGCAGGCGGGAGACCTGCGTCTCCAGGGTGCGGGCGTTGACGATCTGGCCGAGCGAGGTATTGGTGGCCAGCGGCAGCAGGTAGCGGGCAACGTCGAAGGCCCGGGCGCGGAGGGTGCGCTCGTAGGCCTCGGGCTTCATGGCCTCAGGGCGTGCGATGCGCTGGCGGAGGGCCTCCAGCACGGAGCCGGTGGTGCGCTGGTAGGCGGCGAAGAGGTCCTCGACGGTCTGGGTGTAGAGCGCGGCGGAGGCGGCGTCGGAGCCGAAGTCGGGCAGGTACCAGCCGGACTTGAGGAAGTTCTGGTAGCGGGTGGAGCGCTCCTGCCCGTCCCAGCGCTGCTCGTCTACAAGGACAATGGCGGCCAGCAGGCTGAGGCGCTCGACGGCGAAGGCGATGTGCGCGAGGTCGGCAATGGAGCGGTGACCGTATTGAAAATAAAAGGTGTTGAGGAACTGCTCGGCGCGCTGGGCGCTGATTTCAGTGAGGGACTCGCGCATGGAAAGCGCGGAGCGCGAGTACTTGGCCATGGCATAAGCCAGCACCTCGGGGTCAGCCCCGTGGACGGCAAAGACTTCGGTCTGATTACGAGCGCCGGTTTGCGGAAAAGATTCACTGGACATGGAAGAGGACTCGCGAACAGAATACGGCATTGGGGCACCGGGATAGCAGGGAAACCCCGGACGCGAATATCGCGTCTCAAGAGCAGGCAGGAGAAGCCGGTCCATGCGGGAGATTAAGGTGCGTACGTCGCAGCGGCCCCGGCCATTACCCTCAGGACGCTGGGTGATGACTCAGCGGTGGAACGACCTGCTTTTTGCGCATTGGCCGGTTCCGGCCCAACAGGTGGCGGCCCTGTTGCCCAAGGGGCTGCGGGTGGATACCTACCAGGGGTCGGCATGGCTGGGAGTGGTGCCGTTCTGGATGGACCGCATCAAGATCCGCGGCCTGCCTCCCGTTCCGGGGGCACTGAGCTTTCCGGAACTGAATCTGCGGACGTATGTGCGGGAGATGCGGACGGATGCGCAGGGGGTCTACTTCTTCTCATTGGACGTGGGCAACCTGCTGGCGGCGACGGTGGCGCGCACCTTCTACCACCTGCCCTACTACTGGGCGGAGATGCAGATCAAGCAGCGCTCGGAGCGGGAGTTTGCTTTTTACAGCCGCAGGCGGCTGGTGCATGAGCCGGTCATCTTCAAGGCGCGCTATCGTGGGCTGGGCCCCACGCGCAAGCTGGCGGAGAGCCGTCAGGGGTCGCTGGAGTACTTTTTGACGGAGCGGTACTGCCTTTTTACCGAGACCCGCAGCGGACAACTGATGCGCGCGAATGTGCACCACGTGCCGTGGCCGCTGGAGGATGCCGAGGCGGAGATTGAGCGCAACGATCTGGCCGCAGCCATCGGGATTCGCCTGCCGAATGAGGAGCCGGTTCTGCACTACTCGCGCCGGCTGGCGGTGTATGTGTGGCCCGCGGAGCTGGTAAGGCCGGCGCTGGCGGCGCGGCGCGCTCCGGTGGCGGTTGCTCCTTCCAGCTGATTTCTTCCAGCTGATTTCGACAAGATTCATCGCAGTGCGGCTGCCGGAAGCAGGCGGTCGTGCGTCTTTTTTTGAAGCCCCTATAATGAGTTTCGGAAAGAGGCGGGCTTCTGCGCCCGCGAGGTCGAGAGAACGCTATGGCTGGATTGCAGGGCAGGATTGCGCTGGTAACGGGCGCTTCACAGGGGATTGGCCGGGCATGCGCGCTGGAGCTGGCGAAGGCCGGGGCCGTGGTGGCGCTGGCGGCTCGGAACGAGAGCAAGCTGGCCGATGTGGCGGCGGAGATTGCCGCGGCGGGCGGACAGGCGGCAGCCTTTGCGCTGGACGTGGCAAGCGAGGAGTCCATCAAGGCCGGCGCCAAGGCCGTGATCGAGCGCTTTGGCAAGGTGGAAGTGCTGGTGAACAACGCCGGCATTACCCGCGACGGCCTGATGATGCGCATGAAGCGCGCCGACTGGGACGACGTGCTGAGCACGAACCTGACGGGGAGCTTTCTGCTGACGCAGGCGCTGCTGCCGCCGATGCTGAAGAACCGCTGGGGCCGGATCATCAACATCACCAGCGTGGTGGGGCGGACGGGCCAGGCCGGGCAGGTGAACTATGCCGCGTCGAAGGCCGGCATGATCGGGCTGACGCGCTCGCTGGCGCGCGAGGTGGCATCGCGCGGCATCACGGTGAATGCCGTGGCGCCGGGCTACATTGAGACGCCGATGACGGCGGTGCTGGACGACAAGCAGCGCCAGGCGATGATGGCGACCATTCCGCTGGGGCGGCCGGGCACGGACACGGATATTGCGCAGTCGGTGGCTTTTCTGGCCTCTGACGCGGCGGCATACATCACCGGGCACGTGCTGGACGTGAACGGCGGCATGTTCATGGGCGCATAAAAACGGGGACTGTGACGCCCCCGCTTCTTCCTTTCGAGCAACAGGACAAGCCGCGGGCTACTGCGGCGGCGTATCGCGCTGCGGCAGCATGGGGGTTCCGCGGGGACGCGGGATGACCATGACGGCCACGGAGGTGGCGGTGAAGGTGCCGTCCTTGAGCGTACCCTGCGCATGCACCATGTCGCCTATCTGGATGTCCGCGAGGGTGATGGGCTCGCGGCGGCGGTGGATGGTGGTGTTCTGGTCGGCCACGAAGCTGTGGTCGGCGTTGTCGGGCCCGCCGTGCACGGTGACCTTGACGCCGTCGATGGCGGTGACGCGGCCTATCAGCCAGGTTTTGCCGTAGCTGGCTTCCATCTCGCGCGCCTGCTGCACGCGCTGGGGATCGAGCTTGACGATGAAGACGGCGCCGACGGATTTGGCGGCCGTGTCGAGCTCGCCGTTGACGGCGATGACGTCGCCGACCTCGATCTCACTGGGCTTGAGCATCAGCGGACCCGGCGGCTGCGGCGCGTCCGCAGGCTGCCCGGGAGCCGCGCCGCGAATCCGCTGCTTGAGGATGCGGGTGTTCACGCTGAAGTGGACGGTGTAGGTGTCGCCCGCGTCCGTGCGGATGAGGTAGTGGTCCGCGGCCACGGCGGTGACGGTGCCCATGGTGCCGGTGGCCACGATGGGCATACCCATGCCGCCGCGAGGGCCGGGGCCGGGTATCTGCTGGGCTGCATCCTGCGTGTAGGCAGCGCTTAGCGTTAAGCCAAGGAATAGTGCGGAGACGAGGCGAAGTTTCATGCGTGCTCCTCCCAGGGAGCGGCGTTGCGGTTCTGCCTGCTTAGACGCAGAAGCCGGCCCGCAGGACGACAGGGCCGGGCGGATTGGGCGACGGGGGTCAGGGCTTGGTTTGCCCGGCGAGCATCTGCTCGAAGGCGGGGACGCCGCGCAGGGCGGAGAACTCCTCGTCGGCGACGATCTTTTTCGGCGTGGTGTAGCCCTCATTGAGGGCTTTGCGCAGATAGTCAATGGCGCACTCGGTCATGCCGGCGCGCAGGCAGCCCTTGGCCATGTAGAAGTTCATGGCGCCGCGTTGCTCCACGGAGCCCGCGTTTTCCACCCGGAGATGGGAACTCTGCTGGAATATCTCGGGGTCGAGCGCAAGCGCCTTCTTGTACTGCTCCCAGCCCTTCTCGTATTTGTGCTGGGTGATGAGGTTGGTGCCGAGATTCTTGAGTACGATAGCGGCCTTGGGGTCGAGCTTGAGCGACTTGCGATACATCTTTTCCGCGGCCCTCAGCTCGTGGGCGGAGTCGTAGATGGTGCCGAGGTTGTTGTAGACGCGCGGATCCCTGGGGTCGAGCTTGAGGGACTGCCGGTAGCAGTGGATGGCCTCGGCCTCGTTGAACATCATCTGGTAGGCGATGCCCATCTTGTTCCAGACGTGGGCGGAGTTTTTGGGGGCCTGTTTGTAGGCCTGGATGGCAGCCTGGTAGCGCTTGCGGGCAAGGTAGGAGTCGCCTATGTCCTCGGGGGTGGGATGGAAGTTGGGCTGGGCCTGAGCAGGTGTCACGGGGGGATGTTCAACCCGGGCGGCAGGCGGCACAGTGGGGGTTTCCGGCGTGGGAGCCTGCTGGGCGGGGAGCCCGGATGGAACGGAGAAGAGGGCTGCGGAAATCAGGAACACCGGCAGCCGCGGACGTATCGCGTGCCTGCACATAGTCCCTCCCCGAGGAACAAATCGGGGCGACGAACGAATCACATCGTCCGATGTGATTAGACCACCAATCGGGCGCGGGTGGGCAGGTGCGGGCAGATTTTTCTGTGCGGTAAGGCCGGCCGGGGGCACGGGTGCCGCGGGGTGGTTTCGGGTACACTCATCCCGATGCGAAAGGGGCTGCGTGAGGATGGCGGCAATAGAGAGAAGGCAGGCGTGGGTTACGGAGCGGTTCCGGGCCACGCGCGGCAGGACGCTGGAACTGTGTAAACCGCTGACGCCGGAGGACATGATGGTGCAGTCGTCGGCGGAGGCCTCGCCGGCAAAGTGGCACCTGGCCCATACCACGTGGTTCTTTGAGTCGTTTGTGCTGCGGGAGTTTCTGCCGGGTTATCGCGTGTTTCATCCGGAGTTTGAGTGGTTGTTCAACAGCTACTACCGGAGCTTTGCGGCATTTCCTGAGAAGCGGCTGCGGGCGTCGTTTTCGCGGCCGGGGCTGGACGAGGTGCTGCGCTATCGGGAGCATGTGGACGCCGCGATGGAGCAGTTGTTGGCGCGATTGCTGGAGCGCGACCCGGCCCCGGAGGCGCTGGCGCGGCTGGAGCTGGGCGTGAACCACGAGGAGCAGCACCAGGAGCTGCTGCTGACCGACATCCTGCATGCGTTTTTCAGCAATCCGCTGCGGCCGGCGTATGCGGCGGAACCTCTGGTAGCGGCGTCGGCGCAGGCGGCCCAGCCCATGCGTTTTGTGGAGTTTGCAGGTGGGCTGTGTGAGGCGGGATTCGCCGGGGAGGGATTCTGCTACGACAATGAACTGCCTCGGCACAAGGTGTGGCTGGAGCCGTTTGCGCTGGCTGACCGGCTGGTGACGAACGGCGAGTACGCGGAGTTCATGGCCGACGGCGGCTACCGGCGCGCCGAGCTGTGGCTGAGCGCCGGGTGGGACACGGTGCAGCGCGAGGGTTGGCGCGCGCCGCTCTACTGGACGGGCGAAGAGGGCGCCTGGAAGCTGTTCACGCTGCGCGGGATGCAGCCGCTGGAGGCGATGGCGGCGGCTCCGGTGTGCCACGTGAGCCAGTTTGAGGCCGATGCCTACGCCCGCTGGGCGGGCAGGCGGCTGCCCACCGAGTGGGAATGGGAGACGGCCACGGCGGGGCGGGCGGTTGCGGGCAATCTGCTGGACAGCGGCAGGCTGGTGCCGGCAACAGGCCAGGGACAATGGTTTGGCGACTGCTGGGAGTGGACGGCGAGCGCGTACCTGGGCTATCCGGGGTTCAAGCCGCTGGCGGGGTCGCTGGGCGAGTATAACGGCAAGTTTATGAGCGGGCAGATGGTGCTGCGGGGCGGCTCCTGCGTAACGCCGCTGGCGCACCTGCGGGCCAGCTATCGGAACTTCTTTGTGCCGGAGACGCGCTGGCAGTTTTCCGGCATCCGGCTGGCGGCGCTGTAGCGGACGCGGAACGGCGAGATGAGCACCGTGGGATGGGTGTGGAGCATCGAATCGAACGCATGACAACTATTGCGACATCAGGCGCCGGGGAGCAGGCGGCGGAGCAGGTGGCACGGGCGGCGCGCGAGGGGCTGCTGTCTCGACCGAAACGACTGCCGCCGTGGCTCTTTTACGATGAGGCTGGCTCGCGGCTGTTTGAGCGGATCACGGAGCTGCCGGAGTACTACCTGACACGGACCGAGCGGGGGATTCTGCGGCAGTTTGCCGGGGAGATTGTGGCCCGGGCGGCGGATGGCGCGCGGCTGAGGATTGTGGAGCTGGGCGCGGGCTCGGCGGACAAGACGCGCCTGCTGCTGGCGGCTGCGGTGGCGCGGCAGGGAACGGTGGTGTACGAGCCTGTGGACGTGTCGGCCAGTGCGCTGCAGGCGGCGCGGGAGCGGATTGAGCGCGAGCTGCCGGGGGTGTCGGTGGCTCCGCGGGTGGCGGACTACATGCACGGGCTGGCGCTGGAGCCGGAGCAGGCGGGCGAGCGGCGGCTGGTGCTGTATATCGGGTCGAGCATCGGGAATTTTGACCCGGAGGATGCGGCGCGGTTGCTGGCCGGGGTGCGCGCGGGACTGGCGGCGGGGGATGCGCTGCTGCTGGGCGTGGACCTGGTGAAGGATGAGTCCGCGCTGCTGGTTGCCTATGACGATGCGGCGGGGGTGACGGCGGCCTTCAATCGTAATCTGCTGGCGCGGCTGAACCGCGAGCTGGGCGCTGACTTTGACGTGGACAGCTTTGCGCATCGCGCGGTGTGGAACGAGGCCGAG
This sequence comes from Acidobacteriota bacterium, assembly GCA_021781495.1. Classification (GTDB taxonomy): domain Bacteria; phylum Acidobacteriota; class Terriglobia; order Terriglobales; family Acidobacteriaceae; genus Telmatobacter. Next base: position 34,632 of record JAJXWS010000019.1, read on the forward strand.
CGCCGGATTGAGATGCACCTGGAGAGCCGGGCCGCGCAGGCGGTGCGGCTGGAGGCGCTTGGGTTGCAGGTGGAGTTCGCGCGGGGCGAGCGCATCCACACGGAGAATAGCTACAAGTACCGGCCGGGCGAGGCGGAGACGATGCTGCAAGCGGCGGGGTTTGCCACGGCAGGCAGCTGGACGGACGAGCGCGGCTGGTTTGAGGTGTGCCTGGGACGGGTGGACTAGGCGCGAACGGCCCTGAGAGATCGAGCGCACAAAAAGCGGTGTGCATTCCTTCCCCGGCGCGTTGGGTCTGCGCCGGGGAGGAACGCGGCTGAGGCCGGTTACTTCTTCGGGTTGGCGATGCGGACGAGCAGAATGTCGTGGCTGGGCAGCTCAATGGGCATGTTCTCGGTGAGCTGTACATCCTTGCCGGTCCACAGGTTCGTGCCCTGCTGCGCGCCGTGCAGGCCGAGCGCCGCCAGGTTCAGGTGGAAGGGGTGGGTGGCGACGCGATCGCTGCCGGCGTTGAGGACGGCGACGGCCATGGCGCCGCCGGAGAGCGGACGGGTCCAGACTTCGACCTCGCCATCGGCGTACACGCGGCTGGCCTGCCTGCCCAGCTTGTCCTGATCGATGGCGATGACATCGCGGTTGGTGAGGATAGCCTTGATCTCCGGCTTCATGTGGGGCAGGTCATTGCCGGCGAGCAGCGGCGCGGCGAGCATGGCCCACATGGAGAAGTGCGAGCGGTTCTCCGCCATGGTCAGCTTGCCGTTGCCCACTTCCAGCATGTCGGGGTCGTTCCAGTGGCCGGGGCCGGCATATTTTTCCAGCCCGGCCTGCTGCTCCAGGAGGGTGTAAATGCGGTCCCAGTGAGCGTTGATGTCGCCGGTGGTGCGCCACAGGTTACCGCCGAGGGCGGGCGCCCACTCCCACGGAGAGTCCCAACCGTACTGGCAGAGCGAGTAGACGATGGGGCGGCCAGTGGACTGGAGGGCCTTGCCCATCTTTTCGTAGGCGGCGTGCATCAGGCGCATCTGCTGGGCTTCGTCATGCGGCGCCTGCTTCTGCATCACGTCCGGGATGAAGCTGCACAGGTCGTACTTGAGGTAGTCGATGCCCCACGAGGCATAGAGCTGGGCGTCCTGCAACTCGTGGTCGAGCGAGGCCGGATAGCCGGCGCAGGTCTTGGTGCCGGGGCCGGAGTAGATGCCGAGCTTGAGGCCCTTGGAGTGGACGTAGTCAGCGAGGGCCTTCATGTCAGGAAATTTGGAGTTGGTGTGGAGCACGCCGCTGGCGTCGCGTTCGCCCTCCCAGGTGTCGTCGATGTTGATGTAGATGTAGCCGGCATCGCGCATGCCGCTGGCGACGATCTCGTCTGCGGCGTCGCGGATGTCCTTGTCGGTCACCTTGCCGGCGAAGTAGTTCCAGCTGTTCCAGCCCATCGGCGGAGTAGCGGCGGTGGTTTGTGCCTGTGCGGACGGTGCTGGGGCTGCGGCCAGCATGGACAGAGCGAGAGCGGCCAAAGGCAATGCGGCAAGAGTACGCATTGGGAGTCCTCCTGAAAACATTTTCAAGCTGCAGTGGAATACTAAGCCCGAAACCGCAGACTCGGCAACGCCCGTGTTGCCGGCAGCTATGCACTCGCCGAGGTGACGAGCAACCCGGTCTGCAGGTCGAGCGCAAAGGGCACCTCTTTGTCCGTAAGAAGCTGCCAGCCAAGACCATGCAGGATGCCGCCCATGACGGCGGTGACCGTAACGCCTTCGTCCGAGAGCCGGGGCGACTGCCACGCCTCCCCGCCGGAGCCCCAGGCAAGAATGTTGCGATGGCCGACGAAGAGCAGCAGTTGCTGCGCGGGTGCGGGAAGAACCTGCAGCACGGGCCGATAGGGAAGCATGGTGAAGCGCTCGGGCGTGGCGGTGTTCAGGATGTACGCGTAGCCGCCGCAGACAGCGCAGAGCTCGTCCGGGTTGGGCGCGGACCAGAGGCCGGTGGGCACGGCGGGATCGCGAAAGCCAAGGGCGCAGGTGGCCAGAAAGGGTTGCCCGGCAGGCTCGCCGGGCGGCTGCGGGCGGACCAGCACCTCCAGCGCTCCCCGCTCCACCTCTTCCGCCTGGGCGGGATAAACGAAGTGGCGGGCGGGCAGGATGGCAGGCCTCGCCGGCAGAACCTGTGCCTGCCAGTGATGGGGAAAGCTGAGGTCGAGGCAGGGGCCGTGCAAACGCTTAGACCCCCACGAAACGCTCAATCCGGGTGCGCACGGTGGGAATGCCCAGATCCAGGTCCGCGCCCTCTTCGATGAGCGGCAGCAGCTTGTCAAACTCCGGCCCGGAGTGCGAGCCGGTGATGGCAATGCGCACGGGGTGATAGAGGTCCTTGCCCTTGATGCCGGTTGCGTCCTTGATCTCGCTCATCCAGCTCTTGAAGGTCTCAGGCGTGACGTGACCGCTGTGCGCGCGGACCCGGTTTGCCAGTTCCGTGAGCACCATGCGGGAGGCGTCCGTGTCCAGGATGGCGGCGTTCTCCAGGCTGGTGCGGGCCAGTTCGGGATCGAAGCCGAAGAGGAAGAGACTCTTGGCGGGGAGCTGGTCCAGATGATCGACCGACGGCGCAAAGAGACCAACCATCTGCACGAACCAGACGAGCACGGCGTCTGAGACGTCGCTCTTCTCCGGCAGCAGACCGCCGAAGTACTCCCACGAGAGCGCGGCCAGGCGGCCGGCGGAGATCTGCTTGAGGTAGTGGCGGTTGAGCCAGTTCAGCTTGTCAAAGTCGAAGACGGCGGGCGAGGGCGTGACGCGCTCCAGCGAGAAGGCGCGGGTGAGCTCGTCGAGCGTGAAGGTCTCGGTTTTGCCGTCTTCTGCGCCCCAGCCCAGCAGGGCCAGGTAGTTGATGAGCGCCTCGGGCAGGTACCCCATCTCGCGGAAGCTGGCGATGGAGGTGGCGCCATGCCGCTTGGAGAGCCGCTCGCGGTCTTTGCCCAGGATGGTGGAGAGATGCGCGAACTTGGGCAGCTTCCAGCCGAAGGCGTTGAAGATGGCGACCTGCTTGGGCGTGTTGGAGATGTGGTCGTCTCCGCGGATCACGTGCGTGATGTCCATCAGCGCATCGTCCACGGCGACCACATAGTTGTAGACGGGCATGCCGGGCTCGCCGTAGCGGCCGGAGCGCACAAGGATGGGGTCGCTTACAGCCTCGGGCGCGAACTCGACGTAGCCACGCACCAGGTCGTAGAAGCGCAGGGGCTCCTCGCCGATCTTCAGCCGGATGGCGAAGGGTTTGCCGCTGGCAAGGTTCTTCTTGACGGCGCGGGCGCTCAGGTCGCGGCAGCGGCCGGAGTAGACCTGCGGGCGATGTTCGGCCTGGGCCTTGGCGCGCTCGTCCTCCAACTCCTCCGTGGTGCAGAAGCAGCGATACGCCTTCTCCTCGGTAAGGAGCTTTTCGGCGTACTGGTAGTAGGTATCAAGGCGTTCGGACTGGCGATAGGGGCCGTTGGGACCCTTCTCCGGCCGGCCCGCGCCTTCCGGGCCTTCGTCCCAGTCGAGTCCAAGCCAGCGCAGGTCTTCAATCAGCTGCGCCTCATAGCGCTCTTCGGAGCGCTCCACGTCTGTGTCTTCAATGCGGAGGATGAAATTGCCCTGTGACCGGCGTGCAAAGAGCCAGTTGTAGAGAGCCGTCCGCGCGTTCCCAACGTGCAAAAGACCCGTTGGGGAGGGAGCAAAGCGCACACGAATCTTCTCGGTGGTCATAACTACTCCTGATGATAGCCCGTAACGGTCCAAGTGCAGCAGATTCTGCAAGAAATTCGCATCTCCGGACTGGGATCATGCGGCGGGATCAGGCGAAATGCTGCCAGCCATGCGGGACGAGCGGGCGGGGTCCCTGCGCGGTGAGCAGAGTGATGGGCGGGCGGCCGGGTACTGCAGCAACGATGCGCCCGATGCGGGTGACTGCGACGCCGGCGATGGAGCGCGGCAGGCGGGCGCGGGCCGCGGCAGTAAAGAGCAGTTCGTAGTCCTCGCCGCCGTGCAAGGCCTGGTCGAGCGTGGCCGCGGGATGCATAGGCAGGGCCGCGGCGTCGACCTCGGCGGCGACGTGGGACTCCTCGCAGAGGTGCGCGAGGTCGGTGGAGAGGCCGTCGCTGATGTCGAGCGCGGCGGTGGCGCGGGCGCGGCGTTGCAGCCACAGGCCCTGGGCGATGCGCGGCTGCGGCTGCAGATGAGGCTGGAGCACGGCACGCAGCCGGGCCGGGATGGCCGGCGGCGCGGATGCGGCTTTGGAGCGGCCTGCCAGCTGGCCAAGGCGCTCAAGCCCGGCAGCGGCTCCGCCCAGGCTGCCGGTGACGTAGAGCAGGTCTCCGGGCCGGGCACCGGAACGGAGCAGGGCGCGACCGCGCGGAACGGCGCCGATGAGGACGATGTCGGCGATGGCGATGGGGGACTCGGCGAAGTCGCCGCCCGCCAGGGGGGTGTGATGGGCATGCGCCAGGGCGAACAGGCCGTCGTAAAAGCGGTCAACCCAGGCGCGGCGGCGGCCAAGGGTTACGGTGAGCTCGCGGGGCAGGCCAAGGGAGAGAAACGCGGCGACAGGCCGGGCGCCCATGGCGGCCAGGTCGCTGAGCCCGCGCGCCAGTGCGCGATGGCCGATAGACTCGGGCTGGTGCCAGTCCAGGCGAAAGTGGCGGCCTTCGATGGAGAAGTCGGTGGTGACGGCCAGCTCTTCGCCGGGGCGCGGACGCAGCAGGGCGCAGTCGTCCCCGATGCCCAGCCGCAGGCCGCCGCCGAGGGTGGCAGCGGCCCGGCTGCGAATGCGGCGCAGCAGCGCCAGCTCGCCGGGAGTGCCGGAATGCGGGTTTTCGCCCTTCTTTGTGTGCATTCTCATCAAGGATAGGACAAACGGCTGTCTGCGGGGCTTGCATGCAAGGAATATCGCATTTTTCTACCGATTCATGAATTCCTTTTCGTTGACCCGCTCCGGATGCGTTTGTTAGCCTAAACGAACGCTAGTGGAATGGTGCTCCCAGGGAGCCGCACGAGAATCTCGGGCCCACTTCGGCCTCATGCAGTCGCTTTACTTCGGTACGCGGCGAGTTACAGCCTTCTCGGTTGTGAGAATCAAGGAAGGATCATGCTGCGGAAACGCTACTACATACTTTTTGTATCCAGAGACGAAGACGGGCGAGTACGCAAAATTCCTTTGCCTCTGCACTATGTGTACGGCTTTGTGGCCGCGGCGGTGGTGGGTGCGTTCACCATCGTGGGACTGGCCGGATCGTACACGCGCATGTTGCTCAAAACAGAGAGCTTTAACCAGGTGCGGCAGGAGCGCGAGACGCTGCGCGAGAACTACAAGCACATGGCGCAGATTGCGCATGACCGCGACGTGCAGGTGGCGTCGCTGGGCGCTCTGGCCAGTGAGGTGACGGCGCTCTACGGGCTCCGGCAGAACCGGCTGACGGCGGCCAAGTCCGCTGCGGCAGGCGCGGCCTCGGCACCCACGCCGCAGTCGCTGGCGCTCACCGACAACGTGAATCAGCAGACTGTGAAGATGTCGATTGACCAGTTCTACGCGCTGCGGGCGCAGGCCATGTCCGGCCGTGTTTCCCGCGCGCTGGAGGGCGGCCTGACGCCGAGCTTTGCGGGCGACTGGACCCAGTTGGCCGATGCTCCGGCGCTGTGGCCGATTGAGGGCCGCGTAACCTCCAGCTTTGGCGAGCGCGAAGATCCGCTGAACGGCGAGGGCGCGTTCCACCCGGGCATCGATATCTCCGCTCCCTTTGGAACGCCGGTTCGCGCCGCTGCCGATGGCGACGTGACCGGAGCGCAGATGGGCTCCGGCTATGGCCGCGAGGTGGTGCTGGACCATGGCCACGATGTGCGCACGGTGTATGCCCATCTTTCCGCGGTGGCCGTGCTGCCGGGCCAGCATGTAACCTGCGGGCAGGTGATTGGCTACGTGGGCGAGACGGGCCGCGCTACCGGTCCGCACCTTCACTACGAGGTGCGCGTGCACAACGTGCCGGTCAATCCGCACAAGTACCTGCGCAACACCTACGAGCAGGCCGCGCTGGACGGAACCACGACGACCACCACCAAGAATTGACGCCGGCGCGCATGCGCCATGCGGACGGCTCCCCCAGGCGGGAGCCGTCTTTGTTTGCGCGCAATATCTCTGAAATTTCCGGCGGGCGTGACGGATCTTCCGCAGTGCTGATATCGTTCCCGTGTTCGATTTTTAGCATTTTCGGAGGGAATCTCTATGTTGCGCCGTCTTTTCGTTTGCTTTGTCTGTCTTGCCTGCGCTCTGCCGTTGCTGGCGCAGGATCGATCGCACGATCTGCAGATCGCCTTTGCCCGCGCACAGCATTTGCGGCATGGCATCAACGCATCGCAATGGTTTGCACAGTCGCCCCAGGATTACTCTGCTGCGCGCACCAGCCGCTACACGGACGCGTCGGATATTGCACTCATGGCGCGCCTGGGCTTTGACAACGTTCGCCTGAGCATTGATCCCGCGCCGCTGGAGCAGGGTGCGCGCGGCGCAGACGGCATGAATCAGGAGTTTCTGGCTCGCGTGGATGCCGCCGTGGACGACATGCTTGCCCAGGGGCTTGCGGTGCAGATTGATCTGCACCCGGAAAGCAGCTACAAGCAGCAGGTGCGCGACAACAACACGGCCGTGGACCGCTACGTAATGCTGTGGCGCCACCTGGCCGCGCACTACGCCTCGCGCAACCCTGACCTGATTTTCTTTGAGGTGATGAACGAGCCCGAGGTGCGCGATCCCTACCGGTGGGAGGGCATCCAGGACCGCGTGGTGGCAGCCGTGCGCCAGGCGGCTCCGCACAACACCATTATCGCCACCGGCCCCAACTACTCCGACATTGTGGATCTGCTGGCCATGCATCCGCTGGACGACGGCAACGTGATCTACAACTTCCACTTCTACGATCCGCACACCTTTACCCATCAGGGTGCGAGCTGGGGCCTGCCCTGGTGGAGCTATACCCACGGCATTCCGTATCCCGCATCGGAGTCGTCCATGGCCGCCATTCTGCCGCAGGTGCCCGATGCCGCCAGCCGCTTTGATCTGGAGAACTACTGGCTCGACCACTGGGACGGCCACCGCATCCGTATGCTGATCGACGAGGCAGCCGCGTGGGCCGGCGAAAACCACGTTCCGCTCATCTGCAACGAGTTTGGCGTCTTTCGCGAGCACGCGGATCCGCAGTCGCGCGTGAACTGGCTGCACGACGTGCGTACGGCGCTGGAGGCAGACCACATCGGTTGGGCCATGTGGGACTATCGCGGCGGTTTTGGCGTGGTGCAGAAGCAGGACGGCCAGCCGGCCAAGGCGGACCCGGCCGTGGTGCAGGCTCTGGGATTGCAGGAGAAGTAAGCTACGCGGCGGAAAGCAGACGCGGGGTTTCGACCCCGCCGAGCCGCTCCGCCTGAAGCTCCCTGGGCATTTGTGATGTTTGGCTCAAAGGAAGCTTCGGCGGGCTGCTCTTGCAGCAGTGTGGAGGTAGTGCTCTTGGGAAGCGCGTTACTTATTTGGATGCATCCGGTCCAGAATGGTTTCCTGAATCGGCAGAAGAATTTTCGTCGGCGGTGAACAGCGCGGGCGTCACGGTGGCGGTTACGACCACGCGGTCGCGCTTCTGGGTCACCTCGGCGGTCCGCAGCAGTTCCTTGAGCGCGTTGTTGGGGGGATTGGCGGCGAGCGGCGCGGTAAATCCGCGGGCCATGGTGACAAGAGTGGCCAGAGAGGCGGCCTGGCTGGCGGCCGTCTGGTCGTCCGGAGCAATCTCCTCCACCTTGAGCCGCAGAGCGCCGGCCAGGTGCAGGGTGGGCGTTACGCTGGCCACGATGGTGGAGCCGGACTCAAGCGGCAGGGTGAAGCCGAAGATGCTGATGGCGCCGCGCTCGGAGAAGGGCAGGCCGATCTGGCCCACGCCCCAGGCCAGCGCCAGCAGCGGAACATCGTGGTAATGGCGCGACAGCAGCGTGGAGCCGGCAAAGGGCAGCGCGGCGGCGCGATGGCGATCGATGATGGAGTGGATCTGCTCCGGCGTGGGCGTGTTGGAGACGGCCACCATGTCATAGCCAATCTGTGCCACGCGCACGGTGCGGTCTTCCGAGGGGATGTTGTAGATGGTCTTGCCGGCGTAGTTTTCGCGCGAGGTGGCGTGAGCCTCCAGCCAGGAGTTCAGGCGCTTGCCGGTCAGCTTGCCCACCAGCACCAGCGAATAGGCCACGGGGCCGTTGGGGCCGTTGGGGTCGGGCATGCGATGCAGCGCAATGGCGGCCTGGTCCAGGTCGCGCTCCCAGTCAATTCCGGTGGCGTCCACAAACTGCTGGTACTCCGGCACGCGCTGCGGCGGCTTCAGGCCCTTGTGGAAAAAGCCGCGGATGGGCTTGAGGTTGATGTAGATGATGCCGTCGGACTCGGGCAGCAGCCGCGCCGCCTCCGGCGGAGCCTTGGAGCGCAGGAAGATGGCCACGGCCAGCAACAGCAGGACCGCGGCCACAATCATGAGCGTTCTGCGCGTACGTCGGTGCATGAAAGCCGTCAGGATTAAGCTATCACCTTCGGCTTGTCCGGGATACGAGGCGACTTGCTGACGGAATTACTGCGATTGAGCGGGTAGTTGTTCCATTTCCGCGTTAAGGTGCACGCTTCCACCGGTGACGTTCAGCTTGCGACTCCAGTCAGAGTAGCCTTTCTTCTTCACTGTAACTTCATGGCTGCCGGGTGCGACTGTCACGGTTGAGGGTGTATTACCGACAAAGCCGCCGTCTACCTCAATGTCTGCACCGGTAGGCGTGGAATCAATGATCAGGTTGGCCTGAGCTGTCGGTGCAGGGGCCTGAGCCGGTGCGGCGGGTGCTGGTGCCTTGACTCCGAAGCGTGTCATGTCGAGGTGCATATCGCCTTCGACAAAGGCCGTGATTTCGGTGCCTTGTGGAATCGTGATGTCCTTGCCGTGTATGAACAGAAACAGTGGCGCTGCGGGAAAGAAGACGATAGAGGTTGCCACGATAGCACCAGTCATGGCTCCAACATGGCCACCGCCCTTGGTGTCCTTTACCGCGCGAAGGGCAACCTTCTCTTGGTCCGCGAGGCGGGCATAGCTGATGTTGACGTTCAGTTTGCCTGCGCGCCCCATGCTTTTCTTGTGCTCCGCTTCAGTCACTGTGCCGATGGCAATGGCACCCTTTGGGAGCACTACGACATCGTCCACTTTTATTTCTTCAACTACTTCAAATGGAATTTCCTGGCCGACCTTTGCATCGGCAGAAGAGATGGTCTGGCTAAGACGGAGTTTGACTGGCGTACCGTCTAGCAGGGTATGCGGTGGTGGCGGTTGGGATGAGTTATCGTGTGCTGGGGCTTGCGGTGTAGGTGAGGAGTTTGTGCCGGTAGGAGTTTGTTGAGCAATGAGCGCACTGGCTAATCCAAGGATCAGGGCAGCCTGGGCTGCTTTTCGAAACATTTGATCTTTCCTCTTTTCCAAGGCATTTTGAAACATGAAATGTGCGTTACCGCATCCTCTGCTTAAACGCCAGATTGGTCAAGTCTGCAGTTAACTTACCGGGATAATATGTCTTGAGTTACCGCGCTGTTTTGAGCGTGAATCAGGCAGGCGCCGAGGGTGTAAACGGGCTTTGCGACGTCCGCTTCCGTGTGCTTGTGGAGGAGTGCCGGAGGTATCTGAAAGCCGGTTTGCTCCGGCGGCGGTCGTGTGCTAACCTTAGGTTCTGTGCCGTGGTATGCGCGGAGCGTTCGTGTGCCCCCGTATACTTCGGTTCTCCGGGTTGTTTAGCCGGGTGGTTTGGGCTGGCGTAGCTCAGCTGGTAGAGCATCTGATTTGTAATCAGAGGGTCGGGGGTTCAAATCCCTTCGCCAGCTCCACTTGGGAAGCAAGACGGGGGCTGAAAACGGCAGCAAGTTTGGACCGGCGTCGAGCGGTTTAGGGGCGTCGGGCCTGTCCTCCGCGGTGATCCCACTGAGGTGCATGCTCCGACAGGCCGGAGAAACTCCGGTCGGGGCTTGATGCGCTGAAAGGGCTCAAAGCGGAAGGATAGGCAAACCGGGCACAGGTGGCCGAGTGGTTAATGGCAGCAGACTGTAAATCTGCCGCTCTTTGGAGCTACGGAGGTTCGAATCCTCCCCTGTGCACCACGAATTGAGGGGCTGGAATGCGCGGTGGATTGCAGCCGGGAACGCGATCGGGTTCCGATCTGGACCGGCGGTATCCGGTGGCACTGGCGCTGTACGGCGTGTTGATGGTGCTGGTCTGGTTTACGGTAGGCGAGGGCACAGTGGTGGTCCTCGGCAGGCCGGTGGAGTTGCGGTTGATCCCGATTCTGATCATCGGCAGCTTTGCTTTACGCACCGTGTTGGCCCACCAGGCGAATCGGATTCGCCATGGCGGGAGCGAAGGGCGGTAGTTCGATAGGCGCCCGGTAGTTTGCAGGTAGGGCTGATGTAGCTCAGTTGGTAGAGCACTCCCTTGGTAAGGGAGAGGTCACCGGTTCAATCCCGGTCATCAGCTCCAGATTTTTGGCTGGCAGATCGCTGGCGGCTGGTTCGGGCGGGAGTAACTCAGTGGTAGAGTCACAGCCTTCCAAGCTGTTGGTCGCGGGTTCGATCCCCGTCTCCCGCTCCAGAAAATGGTTGTAAACGGAAGGGCCCGCAGGGTCCGGAGGCAACGCAGAGGCTATGAAGTTCGAGCAGGCGCCAATCGAGGTCCGGGACGCGAATGGGTATGCGCAGCTGCATGCGCTGATCGACGCGGCGTTCGACGCGAGCGACGTTGAGGTCTTCCTCGATCGCGCTACCCGCTTCAAGCTGCGCGTGCGCGACTTTGAGGGCGTGGTGCAGCGCGGCCTGCTGGGCAAGGAAGCCGCTGGGCTGTATGCGTCGCTGCCGGTTTCCGACAAGGCCCTGACGCGCGAGCGCTATCTGCGGCAGGTGGAAGCCGTGCCCCAGGAGCTGCGGCAGAGATATTTCAAGGCGTACGCCTACTATTGAGGCCGGCGCCCGCAGGGTTTTTGCTTCGGGTTAGCCCGGAGCCAGTGAATACAGTCCAACGGAAGGGAATGAAGTTGCATGGCGAAGGAAAAGTTTGACCGTTCGAAGCCGCACGTGAACGTGGGGACGATCGGGCACATTGATCACGGCAAGACGACGTTGACGGCGGCGATCACGAAGGTGTTGTCGAAGCACAATCCGAAGA